>JBAYGL010000009.1:0-28052 GCA_041666725.1 Limisphaerales bacterium | reverse complement strand
ATCTTCCGGCCCATCGTGCGCTGGGCATATTGAACCGGAATCTTCCGCTGCGCCTGGGTCACGGCGATGACTCCGGCGATCACGAACAGCAGGAGCGCCACCAGAAAGACGCCGTGGAAAATCGGATGGAAGCGGCGCTCCACACCTTCGGGCGGGAAGAACATTTCCAAGAGCGCCTGGGCGGTCTGCGGCACCCTGGCCAGAATGCCCACGGTGATGATAAGCGAGACACCGTTGCCAATGCCGCGTTCACTGATCTGCTCACCCAGCCACATCAGCAGCAGGGTGCCCGAGGTCAGCACCAGCATCGTCTGGATGCGATACCACCAGAGGTTGTCGGTCATCACGAGACTGCCCTGAAAACCCTGGAAGACCTTCTCCGGGTTTTCCCAGGCGAACGCGGTGGCCATGCCGTATCCAAGGCAGAGAACAACGGTGAGATAGCGACCGTATTGAATGATTTTGGCGCGACCACCCTCCTCACGGGCAAGCTTGCTCAGCTGCGGAACGACAGCGCTGAGGAGCTGGATGATGATCGTTGCGCTGATGTAGGGCATGATTCCCAGCGACCCGATGGCGCACTTCTCCATCGCACCACCGGTGAACATGGAATACATCCCCAGCAGCCCGCCGCCGTCCTTCGAGGCTGCCTTCTCGAAGTATTCCGCCAGCGCCTGCCCATCGAGCCCCGGAATCGGGATCATCGAAATAAGCCGGCAGATGGCCAGCACGATCAGGGTGAAGAATATGCGGGACTTCAGCTCCGGGATCTTGAAGCAATTGACGAACGTATTGTAGATGTTCTGGAGCATCGGAGCAGCGCGCCTATTTCAAATCAAGCTAGGCGGCCTTTGGAGCCGGCACTTCACAGACACCGCCGAGCGCCTCGATCTGCTTGCGGGCACCGGCACTGAAGGCATTGGCGATGACGGTCAGCTTCTTGGTGAGCTTGCCATCGCCGAGGATCTTGATGCCGCCGCTGGACTTGCCGTTGGCAAGGCCGGTCGAGCGCAGCACCGCCTCGTCAACACGGGCACCGTCATCAAAGGCGTTCAACTCCTCGACATTGACGGGAATGTAGTTGGTGGTGAATCGCGCGTTGTTGAATCCGCGCTTTGGCAGGCGGCGGAAGAGCGGCATCTGGCCGCCTTCAAAACCGGGGCGGATGGACGAACCGCTGCGGGCGGTCTGGCCCTTGCCGCCGCGACCGGAGGTCTTGCCGTGGCCGCTGGACTCGCCCTGGCCCAGGCGTTTTTTCCGGTGCTTTGCACCGGGACGTGGCTTCAAATCGTGGAGACGCATGGTGTCTAAAAGTTAAAGATGAATCAGGCCGCAGCAGCTTCTTTCCTGCCGCCGAGCGAGACGCCGCGACGCTTGGCGACATCCTCACGCAGACGGAGGCTTTGGAGGGCGGCGATGGTTGCTTTCGCAACGTTCGCGGCGTTCTTGGAGCCAAGAGATTTGCTCAAAACGTCCTTGATGCCGACCGTTTCCAGCACCGCACGGACGGTCTTGCCCGCGATGAGGCCGGTGCCCGGGGACGCCGGGCGGAGGAGGACCTTCGCGCCGTCAAACGCACAATAGGCGTCGTGGGGTATCGTCGCGCCGGAGAGCGAGACGGAAAGCATGTTCTGCTTGGAAGCCTCGCCGCCCTTTTTGATGGCTTCGGAAACTTCGGCCGCCTTGCCCAGGCCCAGACCAATGCGGCCCTTGCGGTCACCGGTGACGACCAGCGCGCTGAAGCTGAAGCGGCGTCCGCCCTTCACGACCTTCGCGGAGCGGTTGATGAAGAGCACCTTCTCGGAGAACTCGCTGTTGGCGTTCTGCTCGGCTTCGGGACGGCGGCGCGGGCCACCGCGCCCAGGACCACGACCGCGGCCACCGCGATCGCCGCCACGCTGTTGCTCACCACGTTCTGCGGCGGGGGACGCCGGGGCGGCAGCGGGCGTCGGCTCGGCTGCGGCTTCGGGAGGGTTCGTAATAGGTTCAGACACGGCTCAAATCTCCTGTTCGCGGGTTAAAATTTCAGACCACTCTCGCGGGCGGCATCGGCCAGCGCCTTCACCTTGCCGTGATAGCGCGCACCGGTGCGGTCAAAGACCACGGCGGAAATGCCCTTGGCCTTGGCGGCCTCGGCGGCAGCCTTGCCAACGATGACGGCGCTTTTCACGTTCGCGGCGAGTTCAGCACGCTCGGGCAACGCCTTCGAGCGGGTCGAGGCGGAGGCCAAGGTCACGCCCCTGCCATCGTCGATGAACTGCACATAGATGTGTTCGCCGGTGAAGCGAACGCTCATGCGAGGACGTTCTGCAGTGCCGACGACCTTCTTGCGGATGCGCCAAACGCGCAGTTGCCGGAGCTGTTGTTTCTTCTGGATTCTCATTTCGTGCGGACCACGGTCTTGGCCGTGGCCTCAAATGGTTACTGGACCGTTTTGCCTTCCTTGCGGACGATATGCTCGCCAGCGTAGCGCACACCCTTGCCCTTGTAGGGCTCCGGGGGATAGTAGCCGCGGATCTCGGCGGCAACCTGCCCGACAACCTGCTTGTCCGGCCCCTCGATGGTCAGCTTGGTGTTCTCATCCACCGTGACCTTGATCTGGTCGGGGATGTTGAAAAGGATCGGGTGCGAAAAGCCGAGCGACAAATCAACCTGTTTGCCCTTCACGGCAGCCTTGAAGCCGACACCGTGGATTTCCAGCTTCTTGACGTAGCCTTCGCTGACGCCCTTGACCATGTTGTTGATGAGCGAGCGGGTGAGACCGTGCAAAGCCCTGGCCTCGGCATCGTCGCCCTGACGGCTGACGACAATCTTGTCCTTCTCAACCGACGCGGTGACGCGTCCGGGGATGGCCTGCTCGAGCTTGCCCTTCGGTCCTTCTACAAAAACGCGGGTGCCCTTCACCTCGACCTTGACCTTGGCCGGGATGTTGACGGGCTGTTTGCCGATGCGTGACATAAGCGTGAAAAATTACCAGACGTAGCACAGGAGCTCGCCACCGACATTCTGGCGGCGCGCCTCGTTGCCGGTCAAAATGCCGGCAGGTGTGGAAAGAATCGCGGTGCCCATGCCGTTCCGGACGCGGGGGATCTCATCGGATGCGACATAGCGGCGGAGACCCGGCGTGCTGACGCGCTTGAGTCCGTCGATCACGCTTTTGCGACCCTGATACTTGAGCTTGATCTTGATCTTCTTCTTCGCGACCGCGCCTTCGACGGCAACGTCGCTGATGTAGCCCTCGCGCTTAAGCACATGGGCGATGCTCTCCTTCATCCTGGAGTGGGGAATCTCAAGGGCGGGCAACAACGCATTGCCGGCGTTGCGGATGCGGGTCAACAGGTCGGAAATCGGATCGCTCATATTTACCAGCTCGCTTTCGTGACACCAGGGATCATGCCGGACAGCGCCAGTTCGCGGAATGTCAGGCGGGAAACACCAAACTTGCGGATGAAACCGTGCCGACGTCCGGAGACGGCGCAGCGGTTGACCAGGCGGACGGGCGACGCATCGCGCGGCAGCTTGGCGAGTCCCGCGTAATCCTTGCGCGCCTTCAATTCGGCTCGCTTGGCGGCGAATTTCTTCACCGTTGCTTGCTTGCGCTTGTTGCGCTCCAACCAGGAGGTCTTGGCCATAATCTAGTTTCTTGGATTATTTCTCGGCGAACGGCATGCCCATCATCTTGAGCAGGTCGCGCGCCTCGTCATTGGTCGACGCCGAAGTGACGATGGTGATGTCCATGCCCTGCTGACGCTTGATCTTGTCCAGGTCGATCTCCGGGAAAATGGTCTGGTCGGAAACACCGAGCGTGTAGTTGCCGCGTCCGTCGAACTTGCGCGGGCTGATGCCGCGGAAATCGCGGATGCGCGGAAGCGCGGTGGCGACAAGACGGTCAAAAAACTCATACATCGCGTCGCGTCGCAGCGTGACGTAGCAGCCGACCGGCTGGTGCTGGCGCAGCTTGAAGTTGGCGATGCTCTTGCGGGCCTTGGTGATGACGGGCTTGCGGCCGGAGATGGCGGTCAGATCCTTTGCAGCGTCATCCACGGCGCTCTTCTCGAGCGAAGCGCTCACGCCCATGTTGACGACGATCTTCTCGATCTTCGGCACCTGATGGATGTTCGTGTATTTGCGCTTCTCGAGGAGTGCAGGGCGCACTTCGTCGACGTATTTTTTGTAAAGTCGGGATTCCATACGCTTCAGGCTTTGACAGGTTCGGCAGCGGCACCGCGCTTGGAGAGTCGGGCATCAAACTTGGAGGCGAGCATCACGTTGGAGACGTGGATGGAGCCTTCACGTTCAAGGATCGCGCCGTTCGGGTTCTGCTGGCTCTTGCGGACGTGCTTCTTCTGGACGTTGACGCCCTCGATGAAGACACGGTCCTTCTTGGTCAGCACGGAAATGATCTTGCCGCGCTTGCCTTTGTCCTTGCCGGTGATGACGACCACTTCGTCATCGCGTTTAACATGAAGTTTGCTGGGCATAACTAGATGACCTCCGGGGCGAGCGAAATGATTTTCATGAACTTCAGGTCGCGCAGCTCGCGGGCCACGGGACCGAAGATGCGCGTCCCCTTCGGGTTGCGCTCGGCGTCGATGATGACGATGGCGTTGCGGTCGAAGCGCAGCCAGGAGCCGTCCGCGCGACGGATGCTCTGCCGGGTGCGCACGACGACCGCGTCGCAGACTTCACCCTTTTTCACGGTGCCGTCGGGAGCAGCCTCCTTGATGTGGCACTTGATCACCTCGCCGATGCCAGCATATCTCTGGTTGCGGCCCTGGACGCCGATCATCGCGGCGCGCTTGGCACCGGTGTTGTCGGCCACGTCTAGTATGGAGCGGATTTGGAGCATGGTCGTTTCGGGTTAGGCCGTGACTTGCGCCTGTTCCTGCGCGCGCTCGACGATTTCAACCAGGCGCCAGCGCTTGGTCTTGGAGAGCGGACGAGTCTCCTCAATGCGCACGATGTCGCCAACCTTGGCTTCGGACTTTTCGTCGTGCGCGTAGAATTTCTTGAAGCTCGTCACCACCTTCTTGAACTGCGGGTGCGGGAAGCGGCGCTTCACGCTCACGACGATCGTCTTCTGCATCTTGCTGGAGACGACCTCGCCGGTGCGCTCCTTGCGTTGGTGGCGGGCAATGTTGTTTGCGGTCTCGGACATAGCTTAGGCGGCTTTGGGTTGCGCGGACTGCAGGCGGAGTTGGCTGATACGGGACTCGACGCGGGCGATGTCCTTGCGGAGGAGGCGCAGGCGGGAGGGTTTCTCCAGCTGTGCGGTGGCCTTTTGGAGGCGCAGGTTGAAGAGCTCCTGGCGGAGGTCCCGGCCCTTGGCGGCCAGCTCGGGCACGGTCATGTCTTTGAGGTCGGCAAATTTCATGTTCAGGCGTGCGCGTGACGCGCAATGAATTTCGTCTTGATGGGCATCTTGGTGGCTGCCAGGCGCATCGCCTCGCGGGCCATCACTTCGGGAATTCCGTCCACTTCAAACAGCACGTTGGCGGGACGGATGACCGCAACCCAGCCCTCGACTCCGCCCTTGCCGGTGCCCATTCGGACTTCCAGCGGTTTCTTGGAGAACGATTTGTCCGGAAACACCCGGATCCACATCTTGCCGCGGCGCTTCATGTGGCGCGAAATCGCGACGCGACAGGCCTCGATGACCTTGTTGTCCAGCCAGCAGCGCTCCAGCGCCATCAGGCCATACTCGCCAAACGCCACGGTGTTGCCGCGCGTGGCCAGTCCACGACGCGCACCACGGTGCATTTTGCGATACTTCACTCTTGCGGGCATCATCGCCATATCGAGTCCTCAGTAGAAATTAATTGCCGTTGACCGCAGACGGGACGGGAACAGGGGCCGCCGCCTTGGCGTCCTTGTCGTTCGGCCCTTCCTTGCATATCCAGCATTTGACACCGATTTTGCCCTGAAGGGTCTTCGCCTCGGCAAAACCGTAGTCAATGTTGGCCCGCAACGTGTGCAGGGGCACACTGCCTTCGAGATACTTTTCCACGCGGGCGATTTCCGATCCACCCAGGCGGCCGGCGCACCGGACACGGATACCCTGCACGCCCTGCATCTGCATGGCGGTCTGCACGGCTTTTTTCATCGCCCGGCGGAAGGAAACACGCCGCTCAAGCTGGAGCGCGATGTTCTCCGCGACGAGCTGTGCGTCGGATTCCGGAGACTTCACTTCGATGATGTCCACGTAGACTTCCTTGCCGGTCATCTTGCTCAGTTCTTCCTTGAGCTTGTCGATTTCGGCACCTTTGCGGCCGATGACAACGCCGGGACGGGCGGTGTAGATGGTGATGCGGCAGCGGTTGGCGGCCCGTTCAATGCCAATCCGGGGCACGGACGCAGACTCAAGCTTTTTCCTGAGAATCTGGCGGATTTTGTAGTCCTCGATCAGAAGCGGCGCGAAGCCCTTCTTGTCGGCATACCACTTCGAACGCCAGTCCTTGTTGACCGCGACGCGAAGGCCGATTGGATTTGATTTTTGGCCCATACAATTACTGGTCGGAAAGAACGATTTTAATGTGGCTGTTCCGCTTGATGATCGGGCCGGCAGAACCGCGCGCCTTCGGCGTCATGCGCTTCAAGCGCCCGGCGGTCAACGCAAGGGCTTCGCGCACAATCAGGTTCTCAACCTTGAGTCCGTTGTTGTTCTCGGCGTTCGCGATGGCGGAATCGAGCGTCTTGGCGACGGCCCGCGCGGACTTGCGGGGGATGACCGCCAGAACGTGCTTCGCCTGGAGCGCCGGGAGGCCCTGAATCTGGCGCACGACTTCGCGCACCTTCTGGGGGGACATCCGGAAATTTTTAAGGAATGCCTGGACTTCCATACTACTTGGCCTCCGCCTTGGCGGTGTGAGCGCCGTGCTTCTTGAAGATGCGGGTGAGCGAAAACTCGCCCAGTTTGTGCCCGACCATGTTCTCCGTCACGAAAACCGGCAGAAATTGCTTTCCATTGTGGACGTTGAACGTCAGCCCGATGAATTCGGGTGTGATCGTCGAACGACGCGACCAGGTCTTGATTGGAGTCTTCAAGCTGACCGCCTTCGCCTTCACGATCTTATCCATGAGGCTTGCCTCAACAAAGGCACCTTTTTTAATTGAACGTCCCATAATCTCTTACTGTTGCTTCATTGGGCGTCCATCGCGGCGAACCACGATGAACCGGTTGGAATCCTTGGTCTTGATACGCGTGCGATACCCCTTAGCTATCAGACCCCACGGCGACGTGAGCTGCTGCCAGCCGCCGCCAGATTTCGACTTGCCCTGGCCGCCGCCGTTCGGATGGTCAACGGGGTTTCGGGCCACACCACGGCTGATCGGACGGATGCCGCGATGACGGCTGCGACCGGCCTTGCCGAGGACAACCTTCTCGTGCTCCGTGTTCCCAACCTGACCGATGGTGGCGTAGCACTCTTCGTTGATCTTGCGAATTTCCCCGGATGGGAGGCGTATCTGCGCGTAACCCTCGTCCACCGACATGAGCGTCGCTGCAGAACCGGCGGAGCGAACCATCTGGGCGCCCTTGCCGGGCATGATTTCGATGGCGTGAATGGGGAGTCCGACCGGAACGTTCTTGAGCAACACCGAGTTGCCGATTTCCGGCGGTGCCGTCGGTCCGGAAACCACCTTGGAGCCGACCTTCAGCCCGACCGGGGCGACGATGTAGCGCTTTTCACCATCCTTGTAGGTGAGCAATGCCAGGCGCGCGGTGCGGATCGGATCGTATTCGATGGCCGAGACTTCAGCCTCGATGCCGTGCTTGTTGCGCTTGAAATCCACCAGGCGAATTTTCTGCTTGTGGCCGCCACCAATGCCGCGCGCCGTGACGCGTCCGTATTGATTGCGTCCGCCCGTCTTCTTGCGAATGACGACGAGACTCTTCTCGGGCTTCTTCTTCGTGACGTCGCTGTAGTCCGAGATCGTGATGTATCTCGTGGACGGCGTCAGCGGGCGGAAAGTTTTGACAGGCATGGCGGGAGATTAAGTTAGGTTGATCTTGTCGCCGTCCTTGAGCGTGATGACGGCCTTCTTCCAGTTCATGTCGCGGCCGGCGTGCTTCGTGTTCTGGCGGCGGGCCTTGCCCCTGACGTTGGAGGTGTTGACCCCGACGACCTTGACTTTGAAGAGCTCTTCCACCGCTTTGCGGATCTCAATCTTGTTCGCGCGGCGGTCGGCCACAACGGTGTATTGATTGAACCGCTCGGACTGCATTGCGCCCTTCTCGCTGATGCGCACCGTCTTGATGATGTCGAAGGAATTCATGGCGGTTACTTGTCAGAGAGCCGGAGGGCGACTTTTTCCAGCGCTGCCTTTGTGAAAACAATCTTGTCGCAGAGGAGCACCTCGTAGGTGTTGAGTTTCTCGCCGCTGGTCAATTCGACGTTCGGAACATTGCCCGAGGCGATGGCCAGGTTCTTGTCCTCGGTCGAAACCAGAAGGACCGTGCGACCGCTCAACTTGAGCGAACCGAGCACTCCGAGAAACTCCTTTGTCTTGTGGCTGGCCAGCTTGAAATCATCCACAACCACCACGTCGCCGGCCTTGAGCCGCTCACTGAGGGCCTTGCGCAGGGCGAGGGCGCGGACGCGCTTGTTAACCTTCTTTGTGAAATCACGGGGACGGGGACCAAAAACCACGCCACCGCCGGGCCACAGGGGCGATTGGGTGGAACCGGCGCGGGCGCGACCGGTGCCCTTCTGACGCCAGGGCTTCTTGTTGGTGCCGCTGACTTCACCGACGGTCTTGGCGCAGGCCGTGCCGCTGCGCTGCGCTGCATTGTAAGCGACGACGGTATCATGCACCGCCTGGGTGCCGCGACCGTTCTCGATCTGGTCGAATCCAACTTCGACCTCACCGTGGCTGTTGCCTTTGTTGTCCAGAATGGGAAGTTTCATGACTCGATCTTACTTCTTCTTGGCGGCTTCCTTCTTGCCCTTGGCGACAGCCTCGGAAAGAGCCTTGGCAGCCTTCGCCGCGTCATCGCGATCCTTGCGGGCCTGCACCACCGGATACTTCTTCGCCTCACGAATGACGATGTAGTCGCCCTCGGAACCAGGGATGGAACCCTTGATGAGCAAAAGATTGTCGTCCTTGCGAACCTGGATGACTTCCAGGTTTTGAGTCGTGCGGCGCTGCTGCCCCAGGTGACCGGGCATCTTCATGCCGCGCATGACCGTGCCAGGGAACAGGCGCTGACCGATCGCGCCCGACCGGCGCTTCCAGCCCTTGCAGCCGTGCGTTGCATCACCGCCGGCAAACGCCCAGCGAGCCACGACGCCTTCAAATCCGCGGCCCTTGGTGGTGCCAATGGCGTCAACGTAATCACCGACCTCGAAAATATCAGGGCCGACCACATCGCCCGGCTTCACCGCCAAGGTGAAGTCGCGGAATTCCCTGATGCGCTTGACCGGCGCACCCTTGTGCTTGGTCACGTGCCCGAGTTCCGCCTTGGTGAGGCGCTGCGCCTTCTGATCATCAAAGCCGAGCTGGACTGCGTTGTAGCCGTCCTTGCCATCCTTGGCCTTGACCTGCAGCACGCGGTTGGGGCCGGCCAGCACCACCGTCACGGCGATGGCGTTGCCGCTCGCGTCATACACACGCGTGTGGCCAAGTTTTTTTCCGAGCAAGCCTATCATAGGAAGTTAAATCTTGATGGTGATGTCAACGCCCGCCGGCAGGTTGAGTTTCTTCAACTCGTCCACGGTCTTGGCGGTGGGGTCGAGGATGTCCAGCAGACGCTTGTGGGTGCGCTGCTCAAACGTCTCCTGCGATTTCTTGTCGGCGTGAGGGGAACGAAGCACCGTGAGGCGCTCGATGCGGGTGGGAAGGGGGATCGGGCCGGCGACCCGGGCGCCGCTGCGCTTGACCGTCTCCACGATGTCGTGGGCTGACTGGTCGATGACCCGGTGGTCGTAAGCCTTGAGGCGAATGCGAATGCGTTGTCCAGCCATACAAAGAACAAGAATTAAAAACTACGCGCGCTCGGCGGCAGCGCTCTCACGTGCCCCCGCCAGCTCCGCGAGCCGGCCCAGCACGTTCTTCATTTCACGAATTGTCAGACGCTCAGTCACTGTGTTTTCGTTTTACCTTTCACCGTGTTCACCCGACGAAAGGGCGGGCAAAATAGCAGCCTGCGTTTTCAGTGCAACATTTTTTCATAACTTTTTTACCGGGAAGCCATCCGAGTGATGAAAAACGGCCCGAATACGCAGCCTGCCTGAACGTGCGATTGTGAAATACCACAGTGCTTGACGGCTGGAAACAACTCCATGCCTCCCCGGCGTGCGGGCTGCATCTACGCCGCCTGCAATGCGGCTGGCATGACAGGCAGCGCCTCGGCGCAGAGGGCGATGACACGCTTCATGTCGCGCGTCTTGAGCTTCTGGAAGATGCGCTGAATCTGCGTCTCTACCGTCGCCTTGCTGCGACCCATCATCGCCCCGATCTCCTTGTTCCCCCTGCCCTGCGCTGCCAGCTCCACGATGCGCTTCTGCTGCGGGGAAAGCTTCTCCCATGCGGCGCAGGGGGACTGGACGAGCTGCTGCTTGAACAGCTCCCCGTTGTGCGTGGAGAGGGGCACCTTGCCTTGCAGCATCTCATTCAATCGCAGCACCAGTTCCGCCAGCGGCACCGGCTTGCCGAGGAAGCCGTGCGCGCCGAGGGAGAATGCCTGCATCTGGACCTCACCCCGGTCGTGCGAGGTGACGACGAGGATGCGCGTGGGGAGCTTCCGTTTGGCAAACTGTTTCAGGAGCCAGTCCCCGTTCGGGCCGGGGATGAGTTCCCAGTCAAGGAGGATGGCGTCGGGCGGGCTTTTTCGCAGCGCCTGCCAGGCGACGCGGGCACTGGCGAAGACACCGACAACTTCGTAACCGGAGTTGGCGAGCTTGCGCCGCCAGATGCGCGCCATGTGCTTGTCATCCTCGACGATGGCGACGGCGGGGAGTTTGCTGGGCATTGGGGAGAGGGAGTTGAGGGTTGAGGAAGTGTGCCCGCGAATCACGCGGTTGGACGCGAATGATGTAGGTCAGTGCTTCCAGCCTGACTTCTGATTGAAGGGATTCCGATCAAGCGGGGTGTTTCAGTTGGAGGGACAGGCGGGACGCGCGGTCCTGCTGCCGTAGGAGACGAGGTGACGAGTCTCTGACTGGCTTCCGCGTTCGTCATTCTGCGCTCCGCGTTTGAAGTGAGACTCCTCACGTTGTCTCCTACGAATTGGTTGCCCACAACCACGAAGCCGCTGCGGATGAGCTTGCGCTGCCAGATGATGGCGGTGTCCTTGTCATCCTCGACGATGGCGACGGTGGGTTTGCGGCGGGGCATGGCGGCCAGTTGGTAAAATCATCTCAAGGAAGCTTCTTCGCTTCGATTTTCGGCATTTCCGCGACCTTGACCAACTCGAAGAAAGGCTCACTGTCTTTCGGGGCAATCTTGAGGATGTTGTCAATTTTGAAAGTTCCGAGCTGCTGCACGTAAGCGGCGAGTGTCTTTAGCGTGCGGTCAACATCCTGAATCTTCCGACCGCTATCGACCAGCTTGGCGAAAACGTCGTTCTCGGTGATCTCCCTCCCGAGGTAAACAACTCGCCCGGATGTGAAGAACCGGCGCGATCTGAGCCCGAAAAAAAACGGGTTCGTTCCGTCAAATACGACGGCGAGAAAATCGCTTTTGCCGGACTCGGGCTTCGATTCGTCGAAAGGCACCAGTAGCTTTTTCGTGTTCATAGTCACCAATCCCATGGACGGTATCGCTTGTGCCACATTTCGTGCAAGTCCGTGCCCTGAAGTCTCATGTTCGCCGGGGTATCGGAACCGCCGACTGACAGAGGTGTGATGTGATCAACTTCGTAACCCGGAGGAACCCGACCTTCGCGGAGGAACGGTTTTTGCCAAGATGGCGTGCGCCAATCTTCTGCAAGCGACCGCAGATACGCCGACCGCGCGGCCATGCTTCTCGAAGAACCACTGACGATATCATTCGCCATCTTGTATGCCGACCAAGCTTTAGCTGTTTCAGCACGCGAAGTAAACTGCCCCGCAGTTCCCCTTTGGAACTGATTCCACGTTCGGAACGTCGCTCTCTCTGCGGCCAGTAGCTGCCTTCCACTAACTGCTGCCGCCAGACCTTCCACAATTACTGAGACACCAGCGGTCAACACCACACTCAAAGCTTGTTCGTAAGCGATGACTCTGTAATCGAGCGCGTTCGCCAAAACGTGCTGCTGCTTGTTGAACTGCGCCTCTGGCGTGGGGGCATGGCACGACAGGCAGAAGCTCACATGTCGATTCCCGAACGGATCGGTATAACCGGGCGTCACCACAGGTTGGACCATGCCCAGCCCCATCTGCCCGGCACCCCGGTTGTCCTGCACCGCAGAGGCGCGGCTGTTTCCTCCCCACAGCCGGAAGACCTCCCCCAGCGATGAACCGCCGGCCTGAGCGGACCCGCCCGAGGACACGCTGTTGAAGTAGAGCCGCTCCGACAAGTAGGAGTTGTAAAATAGGTAGAACTGCGACGGGGAGTTCCCGCTTGGATCGGTGTAGCGCACCGGATTGTTCAGGACGTAGCTGTAACGGTTGAGCGCCTGTCCGTCGTCCTCGTCCGGCACGAAGCTGTCCGCCTGGATGAACCTGCCCAGTTCGGGGTCGTAGTAGCGGGCGTTGTAGAAGTAGAGGCCGGTCTCGTCGTCGAGCAACTGCCCGGTGAACATCCGTTCCAGCGGGTAGGCGCTGGTGTTGTTCTGGTGCTGCGTGCGCCCGTAGGCGGAGTAGGTGTAGCGCTGCACCACCGTGCCGCTGCGGTCGGTCAGCACGCTGCTGCTGCCCAGATGGTCATCCAAGTAGTAGTAGAAGACCGGCGTGTAGCTCTGCGCCTGGATGTCCGTGGGCGTCGTTCCCAGGATCAGGGCCACGATGAGCCAGACGGAGAGCGCTTGTTGGTAGAAGGGCAGCTTGGGGAACAGGGTCTGGCGTCTGGCGTCCGGGATCGAGACAGCACAGGACGGGAGCAGTTCGGCGAGGGAGAGGAGGAGTTCCTGCCACCATTCGGGCGTGTGCTTGAAGGCGGGACGGGCGAGGATGTCCACCAGTCCGTTGCGCGCGCGGCCCAGCACCCGAATTCCACCGCGGGCGAGGAGTGAGGCCAGCAGGATGCCCAGCAGCGTCAGCACCATCACCGTGACCGGCGCGCGGCCGTCCCGCAGCGGCCAGATCAGCGCCCGGTCCAGCCCCTTCAGCGAGGCGGCCAGCCACGGATACTTCACCGGCAGGCTCGCCGTCAGCTCCGTCGGCTCGAACGTGGCGATGCGCTTGCCCCCGACGGAAACATGGCACAGCACCTTCTCATTCCCGGTTCCTGCTGCACGCACCTCGTAAATGCCGCCGATCCACACCGTTAATCCATTGGCCGAGCTGTCGCGCCACAAGCGCGCCCCGCCCTCCGCGTAGCCAAACGTCACCGTGGGACCGCCCCCGCCGCTCACGCTGGCCAGCCGGTTCTCCGCGTTGTAGGTGAGCGTCTGCGACCCGCGCGTGGTCATGTTCCCGTTGGCGTCGTAGGCGTAGCTCTTCCCATTGGCACTGGTCACTTGGTAGGGCCGGCTGCTGTTGGTGTAGGCGTATTGGCCGCCGCCGGCCTCGCTGTTGGTGAGCATGTTCCCGTAGGCGTTGTAGGCGTAGGTCTTGGTGCCCCACTGCGGGCTGGTCAAGGCCGTGAGCCGGTGGAAGTCGTCATACGCCAGGTTGGTCATCGTGGCGGAGGCCGTCCCCGCGTAACCGCTGTCCCAGATGCCCTTGAGGTTGGAGACGTTGTCGTAGGTGTAGCTCAGGCTCTGGCGTGTCGCCCCGCCGCTGGTGGTGACGGTGCCCAGCATCCGCTGCGAGTTGGTGTAGTAGGTGTTGGTGGTCCAGAGGTTCGAACTGGCGGTGGCGAAGGTGAGCGCCTGCCCCAGCGCGTTGAACTGCCCGGCTACGTAGAAGTATTCGTTGGTCACGCTCCCCTTGAGGTGGAACACCCGCGCCAGGTTCCCCCCGCTGTCATACTCGTAGCCCACGCGCGCCGGGCTGCTGCCGGGATACTTCACCTCCCGCACCCGGTCCGCGTCGTCGTAGGTGGTCTCGACGGTGTAGCTGGTGGAGTTCGTGTTGAGGTAGCGCGTGCTCTTCACCACCCGGCCGCGTGCGTCGTAGCTGAACTTCTCCCAGCCCTCGCTGTCCACCGCCTTGTAGAGCTGGCCCTTGAAAACCGTGTAGTTCCCGTCATCGCTGCTGTCGTAGTAGTTGGTGCTGGTGGCGACGAGGGCGCTGCTCGCGTTGTAAACGTGCTTGTGCGTGAGGCGGCCCAGCGCGTCGTCGTAGTAAAGCCGGATGAACTGGCCCTTGCCATCGGTCTGATTGGTCATGCGCCCCAGCGAGTCGTAGGCATAGCTCCACCAGCCCATGCTCGGGTCAATCATCAGGGTTTTCCGCCCGAGACTGTCGTTGAAAAGGCTGGTGATGATCCAACTGCCCCAAGTCCCGTTCTCGTAGGCGATGGTTGCTGTCCGGGTGAGGTCGCCCACCAGGTTGTATTCCTTGTAAACGTAGTTGGTCATCGCCGCCCCGGTCTGCAAGTGATAGATGGGCCGGCCGTAGGCATCCAGCCGGGTGATGTTTGTCTTTCCCTCGGCGTCCACGGCAATGGTGGCCCACGGGTCGGTGCCCTCGCGGTAGAAGACGAGCGCCTGCCCCACGGGCGAGCCGCTGTCGCCGCCGGTGATGGTCAGGTTGGTGGGCTGGCCGCTGGCGCTGAACTGCGCCGACACGGCGGCAAGGGTGTTCGAGACACGCCCGATGGGATCGAAGCCCGTGTAGGCCCCGAGCGACACGCTGGTGAGAACGGTGAAGTTTGAGTTGGTGCTGAAATACGGCAGCGTCGAAAAGAACACCTGCCCACGCTGGTTGTAGTAGGGGTTGGAAACGCGAAATTGGTTGCTCCCGGCGCCGGCCTCCGCCTCTGTGCGCGTCTGCCGCGTGCGCCCCAGACCGTCGGCATACGTGTAGCTCTCCAGGCCGTTGCTGTCCGTCAGATCGTTCGCGCGGCTGCGGACGTAGTTGTAGGAGATGCCGTTGGTGATGCCCCCGAGGCTGTAGTCCGTGCGGGATTTCCAGAGCACCGGTGCGCCGTTGGCGTTGGTGGAGACAAGCACCTCGGTGGTGCGGAAGAACGCGTCGAAGACGTTGGACACCGTCATGCCCCGCACATCCGTGGCGGTGATGACCGTGCCCGAGCGGATGTCCATGAAGCTGCTGTTGGTGAAGGTGGCCGTGATCTGCTGCTGGGCGAAGGTCTTGTTCGTGTCGTAGGTCGTGGTGGTGACGATGCCCCCGGCGTTGGTGGCGGTGGTCGGATTTCCGTAGGTGTCGTAGCCGATGGAGCCGGTGACGTAGCCGCTGATGGTGTTGAGCCACTCGGATTTCGTGAGCAGGTTGCCCCGCGCGCCGTCGTAGGCGAACTGCGTCTCGCGCAGCCTGGTGCTTCCGGCGGAGTCGGAGGTGATCTTGATGCTGGACGGCTTGTTCTTGATGTCACCGTTGGACAGCGTGGCGAAGGTGATGTGCGTATAGACATTGTCGGCGGTGGTGACATCCGTGAAGGCGTGGTTGGTGAAGACCACGCCGCTCACCTCGCCGAAGCTGGACTCCTTGACGAGGTTGCCGGTGCCCGTGTCGTAGGTGAGCTGCTTGGCAGTGGCGCGGTAGCCGGACTGCCCCTCGTATTCCATCTGGATGGACTGCGAGATGTAGGGGAAATACCAGCCGTTGGTGTGGAGCTGGGTCTCCTCCACCTTGTTGAGCGTGCGGCTGTAGAGCAGGCCGTCGCTGCCGTAAGTCTCGACGAGGTAGGGAATGCCTTTTTTGGCCTTGGAGCCGGCGTCCTGATACTCGCCGCCGGCCGTCTCGTCGCGCCCGCCGCCCTGGTGGAAACACGTCTTCTGCACCGCGCCGAGCGGATCGGTCACAGCAACCTGGTTGAAACCCCGGAACTCGCGCTTCTCGCCGTCAAACATGCCGCCGAGGTAGCTGTAAGTGGTGGTGTTCGTCGCCCCCATGCCGTCGCACACGCCGACGGTGGCGACGGTATAGACCGGGAAGGGCAGCCTGGCCCGGCCCTGGGAGTCGGTGTTGTCGAACTTGGTGGAGGGCGTGTAAGTGACCTGCACGGACCCGCCGATGCCGTTCTCCACCTTGTTCAGGAGATCGGGAAACGGCCCATTGTTGAGCTGCACTTTGAAAACATCATAAGGATAACTGAGCTTGCGCATCACGCGGTCGGGAAGGCCGTCTCCGTCAATATCGATGAGGTCCAGATAGGTCGGCCCGGTTCCGTCCACACTCGTGATCGAGGACCAGTCCCAGGAGCTGGTGCCGGATTCGCTTGTCACATTGGTCCAGTTGGTCAGGGGACCAAAGCCCGCCCCGGTGTTGAACTGCACCACCCATTTGTCATAGGGGCTGCCGGAAAAAATTGGGGAATGAACCCGGTCCGGGAGGCCGTCGCCGTTGATGTCGCGCAATGTGGCATAGGTCCGCAAGTAGTAGCTGGCGGTTGGGCTGTCCCAGCCCACGCTGGACATTCCGGATGGGTCTTGCAGCGATCCCCAGTCCTCCACCGGATCAAACCCCGCGCCGTTGTTGAATTGCACCTTGAAAACCGAGTAGGGGCTGTAGAGCTTGCGCATCACGCGATCGGGCAGGCCGTCGCCATTGATGTCCTGCAGGATGATCCACGGGGCGTCCCCGGTCATGGAGACGGTGGACCAGTAGGGATCCTGTCCGGCCTCGCTGTTCACGCCCGGCCAGCTCCTCAACTCGCCAAAACCCGCCCCGGTGTTGAGCTGCACCTTGAGGGCTTCATAGGGGCTGTAGTATTTGTTCATCACGCGGTCGGGCAGGCCGTCACCATTCAGGTCCATCAGCTCCACATACACCGGCCCGCTCCCGTCAACGGAATGGATGGAAGACCAGTCCCAGGAACCGGAACCGATCTCGCTGGTGACATTGGTCCAGTAGAGGTTGGTCAGGTAGGCGTTCGTCGCCAGGCCCAGGCCGGTGTTGGTTTGCACCACCCATTTGTCATAGGGACTGCCCGAAAAGATGGGGGAATGGACCCGATCCGCAATGCCATCGCCGTTCATGTCCCGCAGCGTGGCGTAGGTCCGCAAGTAGTAGGTGGCGGCAGGGCTGTCCCATTGCGGTCCGTTCATCCCAGCCGGATCTTGGAGTGGCCCCCAACTCTGGAGAGGGCTGAACCCAAATCCGGTATTTAGCTGCACCTTGAAGGTCGTCTCATAACTGTTCGCTGCAAGCATCACCCGGTCGGGCAGACCATCACCGTTGATGTCCTGCAGGGTGACGTAAGTGCGTCTGAGATAGCTGTATTCGCCCCCGTCGGAGGCGATGCTCTGCCATCCAGATTCGCTCGTCCCCGCCTCGCTGGCGACATTCGTCCAGTTGACCAGTTGCGAGGAAAACTCCCACGGCTTGTTCTGATAGCTGAACGTGGTGGCCGGCAGGGAACTCGTGTTGTCCGCTCCATACATCCTCACCGAGGCCAGCAGGGAACGGGGAGTGCTCGTCGAGTTGGTGTAGGTGAGCACGTAGCGCCGGGCCAGATTGTTGCTGGCCCTGGCCGTGATTTCGGACAGAAGCTTGCGGGTCTCGATGCGGTAGCCGGACTGAAAGGTGATGTTCGTGTCCGCGCGGCTGGTCAGCGTGAAGTCCACTGTGTTGTAGGTGGTGAGCGCGGGGCTGTTCGTGTTTCCGTTGTAACGGATCTGCGAGAGGTAGAGCAGGTTCCCGTCGTTGGTGTAGGTGATGAGCGTCTCGTTGCCGTTCACGTCCAGCACGCGGTCCAGCGCCCAGCGGAACGTGCTTTTCGCCGCGCCGCCGGTCCAGCCGGACTTGGGGTTCTCCATCCGCGTCGTGTTCGTCTGGCCGAAGAGGAAGGTGTTTCCGCTCTTGTCCACCACGCGCCAGTAGTTGTCGTAGAAGAGGAACTTGAGAAACGCGCCGTCCACCTCCGCCCGATATTCCACCGGACTGCCGCTGGTGCTGACCTTGACCAGGTTGGCGCTGACCCCGCCGATGCTGGCGACGAAACCCTTGTCATCGTCATATTCCGCGAGCGGTGTCGCCACCCCGTTGGTCCACTTCACGGGCACGCCCCGGCGGGTGTCGCGCTGGATGAAACCGACTTCGAGGCCCCAGCCCACACCGCACCAGCCGTTGCCACCGGAGGAATTGTAGCCCAAACCCAGCTTGGGCTCCGCGCCCTGGCGCGCGGGTGGAACGATGATGGGGATGGAATAGTTGAACCGGCCCGTGAACAGATCGGCCTGAAAGTTCAACGTGCCCGGCGCGGCGGGTGAACCGGCACCACCTCCGCCACCTCCGCCCGCTCCTCCTTCGCTTCCGCCCATCGCCATCGCCTGCTCGCCACCACCCTGGTCCGGCTTGACGGTCGCTTTCTCCTCCACCGGGGCGGTCTCGGTGACGGGAGCCGTTTGCTCGGTGACGGTCTGAGCTTGAATTGCCAGTCCCATAAGACCGGTGAGAAATGCGATCAGGGTTTTTTTCATGGAGTTGAGAGTTGAGGGTTGAAAGATTGAATGCCGAGTTTTGTTCGCTGATCGCCCTACGTCACATCCACGGCGCTGGCACTGCTCTCGGGACCGGTGCCTCGTGAGTTGCGCGGGAGGACCTTGAATTCGTGCGGACCGGCCACCAGGCCGGTGAGGGCGAGGGTCTTCACAATGAGGTCGTCGCCCACCCGGATGAAATCCGCGTCACCGGGGCCCTTGCGGAACACGTCGAAGCTGGTGCCCCGCGGCGCATCGTAGGCCAGCGCGACCTGCCCGGCGGCGGGGCTCGTTGCGCTGGTGATGACGGCCTGTCCGGGCGGCTGCTGCGCGGGTTCGTTGGGGATGGCGTCAATGACCTCGCGCTCAGGGGTGCCGTCGGGGAACTGGCCGCGCCCCTGCGCGAGGGCGGCGGTGATGAAATCGTCCCAGCCGGCCTTGGCCTTGTGGAGCCTGCCCTGCGCCAGTTCGTAAGGTTGCTCGCTGGCGAGGAAGGCGGCCTCGCTGGTGGCGATGAGCGCGAGGGCGGCGTCGAAGGCGGCCTTGTCCATGGTATCCCAGGCCTTGAAGGGGGTGGCGCTGCCGGGCGGGTTCGGCAGGCTGGCCCACAGGGCGGAGATGGCCTTCATGCGGTCGTGGGTGCTGGCCGGCGTGCGGTCATCCACCGGCAGGCGCTCGATGGCCTTGAGGCTGCCGGCGTCCTTGCGATAGCGGCTTTGCAGGATGGGGTAAACCTGCACGCAGAGGGCATGACCGGTGGCGACGGCCTCATCCCACTCGCCGCTGGCCAGGTTGCGCTGGGTGAGCTTGGTCTGAAAGTCGTCCCGCACGGCAATGCCGTCGGTGATGTCGGTCTGCACCTGCGCCGGGGTGCGCCCATCGGGCTCGTAAGTGGGCAGGCTGTCCATCGCGGCCTTGATGTAGCGCATCTGCAAATGGGCGAAGTTGAAGAGGTCGAACATAGGTCAGTTGAGTGTTGAGGTGGAAAAGTTGCTGGATGCTGGATACGAGATGCTGGATGGGCTGCGGTGAACCGGAGCTTGTCTGGTGACAGCCGGCGCGGCGGAGGTGGAAATGGGCCGTGAGGCGATGGAAAACGGGTCTGAGGCTGTCGAAATCGTGCGTGAGGAGCCGAAAATCGTGTCTGAGGCGGTTGAGCTGGCACGCGCGCCACTGGAAACGAGCCGTGAGGCGGCAGAACTCGGGCGTGAGTCCGTGAAAATGGAGCGTGCGGCGGGATAAATGGGCCATGAGGCAGCCGCAGCGACCGTTTCTGCCGGCGCGGAGATGGTTGAGAGCGACGCAGCCTGGATTTCAACGACCTCACCTGACTGCACAACGATGGCGGATTTGAAGGCCGAAAAACCCTCACCCCAACTTCTGTCAGCAGCCATCACTCCCACTTGTCCCACCCTCTTCATGCGAATTACGGATGTTTATCAAACAACGCCACATCCCACGTCTCGTCACACCATGCATGGACACAACGGCTGCGACCGGGGTCATCGCGATGCCAGGGTGGGCCGGCCGGCTCTTACCCGGAACGATGCAGTTGGAGCGACAGGAGCGCGGCATTCATGCCGCAGAAACGTCCGCCACAGCCAGGGCTCGCGTTCGCACCTGCGCCGGCTGCCGCCAGGACCGTCTGGTTAGTTCGCGCGGACGGCCCGGAAGTTCGTCAACCTCCTTTGAATTCCACACTTCTGCGGCATGAATGCCGCGCTCCCGCTGCACTACCCCACCTTACGGATTCACGACATTTTGCGGCCCGCCTGCAAGGAAGCTTTTTACGTTCGCCACGGTCGCTTCCATGAGACGCGCGCGCGCGGCCTTTGCAGCCCACGCCTGGTGCGGCGTGACGAGGCAGTTCTTCGCGGTGAGCAGCGGGTTGTCGGCCTTGGGGGGTTCGGTGGAGAGCACATCAAGGCCCGCACCGGCAAGGCGGCCGCTGTTCAACGCGGCGGCCACGGCGGCATCGTCCAGCAGCGGGCCGCGACTGGTGTTCAGCAGGAAGGCGGCGGGCTTCATCAGCGCGAGCCGCCCCGCATTCACGAGGCCCTTTGTCTCGGGTGTGAGCGGGCAGTGCAGGCTCACGACGTCCGTGCGACGGAACAGCGTGTCGGTGTCCACAAATTCGACGCCGTCCTCCGGCGGCTTCGGCGAGCGGCTCGCGGCGATGATCTTCATGCCCATGGCCCGCGCAATGTCCGCCGTCGCCTGGCCGATGCGCCCCCAGCCGACGACGCCAAAGGTCAGCCCGTCCAATTCAACCAGCGGATAGCGTGCGTAGCACCAGTCCGCTGACTTCGCCCAGTCCCCTGCCCTGACGGTGTCCGCGTGCGCGCCGACGTGATGACAAAGCTCCAGCAGCAGCGCGATGGTGAACTGCGCCACCGCGCGCGTGCCGTAGAGCGGGACGTTGCTGACGGGGATGCCGCGTTCCCTCGCGGCAACGACATCCACGACGTTGAAGCCGGTGGCCGTCACGCCGATGAAGCGCAGCTTCGGCAGCGCGGCGATGACCTCGCGCGGGAGCAGCGCCTTGTTGGTGATGACAATCTCCGCGTCGGCACAACGTGCGGCGACCTGA
The DNA here is from genome assembly GCA_041666725.1 of Limisphaerales bacterium. Taxonomy (GTDB): domain Bacteria; phylum Verrucomicrobiota; class Verrucomicrobiia; order Limisphaerales; family SXTU01; genus SXTU01. The sequence goes on along the minus strand of JBAYGL010000009.1, from coordinate 6,834 downwards.
CCGGGCGCCGTGCGGTCATGAATCGTGCACGGGCCGAGCGCCTGCAAGGCGCTCCAGCACAGGTCGCCGGGGTTCAGCGTGTAGCCGTCAAGGACAACGATTTTCATGCGCGAAAGTGAAGCGGAGCAGAGGCGATGGAGGAAGGCTGAAAACGGCGCTCGCTTGGTGTCCACGCTTCAGCGTGCCCGGGCGTGGAACACCCTGAAGGGTGGACACCGAACAAGGGGAGCGCCGGCCCGGAGGGCGGCGATCCGGGCCTGTCAGTTCTTCAACGATCGAATCTTCAGGTTGCGAAACCAGCACTCGTCGTTGTGATACGTGAGCATGATGTGCCCCTCGACCTTCGTGCCGAAGTCAGGAAAGCCCTTGAACTTGCTCTTCGCCAGCGCGGCCTTCACTTCCTCGCTGCCCATGTCGTAGGCCAGCACCTTCGCGCCGTTGAGCCAGTGCTCGACATGGTCGCCCTGGACGAGGATGCGCGAATGGTTCCACTCGCCCACGGGCTTGAGCGGCTTGTCTTTCGCCGGCGGAAGCACGTCGTAAAAGGACGCGGTCTGCCGATGCGGGCCGATCTTTCCGTCCGGATGGCCGGTGTCGTCGAGCATCTGATACTCGGGGCCGGGAGCCTTGGGGCGCTCCTCCGTGACGAAATATTTGATCCCGTTGTTGCCGGCCGGTGAGATACGCCACTCCCAGCTCAAATCGAAGTCCTTGAACTTCCGTTCGGTGATGATCTCGCCGCCCTTGACCTTGGGCACGGTCTTGAGCATGCCGTCCTGAATCTCCCAGCCGGCCGCGGGCATGGCCTGCTGCCGGTATCCGCGCCAGCCGTTGAACGTCCTGCCGTCGAAGAGCGGCTGCCACGCTTCACCGTCCCGGGCCTGGGAGCGGGGTGATGTCGCACAGCCCGGGGCAAGGGCCAGAAGGGCCGCCAGGGCGGAGCGGGCAAGCATGTGGAGCGGTTTCACAAGCAGTGGCGGAAAACGTTTTCAGGTTCGAAGAAACCGTCCCTTACAGCCGGCGCACACGGATGTTGCGCACCCAGAATTCCTGGCCGTGATGCTGGAACACGATGTGGCCCTCCGGCTCGCCCATGAAGAGCGGCTTGTCCTTGAACTTGCTCTCCGCCGCGAGCGCCTTCACCTCCGGGCTGCCCCACGTGTATTCCACGATCTTCTCGCCGTTGAGCCAGTGCTCCACATGGTTGTCCTTGAAGACGAGCCGCGCCGCGTTGAACTCGCCCACGGGCTTGAGCTTCTTCTTCGCGTTCGGCGCGATCAGCGCGTAAAGCGAGCCGGCGGAGGTTTTCGGGTTCCTGCCGTCGGGATGCTTGCTGTCATCGAGGATCTGCATCTCCGGGCCCGTGAACCACGCGGCACCCTTGTCCAGTTCGGCCACGCGATACATCACGCCGCTGTTGCCGCCGGGCGCAACCTTCCACTCCAGCTCCAGTTCGAAGTCCTTGAACTTCTCGACGGTGATGAGGTCCGTCACCTGCCCGCCCTGCTCCTTGGGCACGGTCTTGAGCGCGCCATGGTCATTGATCCAGCCCTTCGACGGAAAACCTTCGCCCTTGAACGCGCGCAGGCCCGCGGGCTCCTTGCCGTCAAAAAGAACGATCCAAGGCCCATGGGTTCCGGCGGTGCGGGGGCCGGAACAGGCGGTCAGGAACACGGATGCAAGCAGGGCTGCGGCGAGGGACGTTTTCATGATTGATTATGAGTGCGGACGGTTGAGGGAAGGGACAGCTGACAGCTCAGAACCGCGCCAGCGCTTCCAGCTCCTTGACGCGCGCGTTGATCGCCTGCCGCGTCACGCGCGTGGTGGCCACGAGGCCGAAGCCTTCGCAGCAGAACGATGCCGTCACGGTGCCGTGAATGATCGCGCGGCGGAAATTCTTCTCAACGTCACCCTTCACGCTCGCGAGGTAGCCGATCATGCCGCCGACGAACGAATCACCGGCGCCCGTCGGGTCCACGACCTTCTTGAGCGGATAGGCCGGGGCGATGAAGAAGCCGCCCGGGCCGGACAACACCGCGCCGTGGGAGCCCTTCTTGATGATGACGTAGCGCGGTCCCAGCTTGTGAATCTTCTTCAACGCGGCGAAGACATTGTCCTCCTTGGTGAGCTGGTGCGCCTCGCTCTCGTTGAGCACGAAGGCATCCACGCGCTTCAGCAGGCGGAGCAGGTCGGGGAGCATGATGTTCATCCACAGGTCCATCGTGTCGGCGATGACGAACTTGGGCCGGTTCAACTGATCAATGACCGAGTGCTGGATGGGCGGCGCGATGTTGGCCAGCAGGACGTAGGGCGTCGTCTCGTAATCGCCGGGCAGCTTGGGCGACCAGTTTTCGATGACACCGAGCACGGTGTTGAGCGTGCGGCGGTTGTTCATGTTGACCTCGTATTCGCCGGACCAGTGGAAGGTCTGGCCCTCCTTCACGCGCTCCAGGCCCCTGAGACAGATGCCGTGCTTCTGGTAGAGCCTGGTGTATTTCGCCGGAAAGTCCCCGCCCACCACCCCGAGCAGTTTGGTCGGTGCAAAGAAGCTCGCCGCCACGGCCGCGTGGCTCGCGGAGCCGCCGAGCAGGCGCGGATTCTCCGCCTTGGGGGTCTTGATGGAATCGAGGGCCGTGGTGCCGACAACGAGAACGCTCATGTGGTGTTGATGGGTATCAGTTAGTTTGCGGCGCGGACGTTAAAGGCAAACCGGCCGCGCGGCAAGGCACGAAGCCGCAATCTCGACACCGATGAACTCCCGCCTGTCAGGCGACACGCACAGCCCCTCCAGTCACGGAAGCGAGATGCGCACCCGGTAGTAGCGCGCGGCGTCGCCCGTGCTCAAATCTGTGACCGTGCGCGTGCTCCCGCTGTCCGACTGTGCTGCGCCCGTCAGCGTTGTGAAGCTGCCGGCGGCCACGCTTGTGCGATACTCGACCGAGTAGGTCCGCCCCGCCGTGATGGGATTGAAACTCAGCGTGCGCTGCGAAACCGTGGCGCTGCCAATGCTCAGACTGAACAGTGACGACGCACTGACCGGCAAGGTGCCGGCAAGATACTCGAACACGTTGTTCTGTCCGTCCCCGTCCGGGTCGGCGGTCGGGCCCGCGTTCGCGCTGCCGATCCCGAAGTATTGCACCTGCCACGCGTCGTCCAGCCCGTCGCCCGCATAGGTGCCGTAGTCGTCATTGTTCACGTTGAGCACGGACAACGTCAGCGTGCCGGACTGGCCGAGGTAATCCGCGCGTGCCACGCCATTCGTGTCCTGGTAAACCGTCGCCGCTGTCGCAAGTCCGGCCGAACTCACGGAGGCCAGCTGGCCGCTGCTCACGCTCCACGTCGCGCTCGCCGCGGCCAGCGGCAGCACGGTGCCATCGGTGAAGGTGGCCGTCGCCGCGAGCTGGCGCGTGGAGCCTTCGTTGACAGTCGTGGGCGACGCGGTGACGGCAACGCTCTGCACATCCGTGAGCTGGCCGGCGAATCCGTGCCGCGCAACCAATGTCGCCACGCTCGCGCTGCCACCGATGCCGCCGATTGAAGAATTCACCACCACGCTGCCGACGGTCTGCCGCCCGCCCGCAACCACCGCGCTGTGGACGAGCGCCGGGGTCGCGGCGGTGGCCGGGACCAGCGCGGCGAGCAATGCCAGGAGCGCGGACGCCCACGTCCGCAGCCGGAACGAGGAGAGCGGTGTGTAAAAGTTGAAGCCGCTGGGTAGATGGAGGTTTTCTCCCTCACCCCAACCCTCTCCCGCTGGGAGAGGGAGCGACGCCGTCCGTATCTGACCAGTGGTTGACACATCGGAGTCCGTGAGCCTCACGGCGTAGCGCCTTGCGCGGACCCACTGGCTCCCTCTCCCAGCGGGAGAGGGTTGGGGTGAGGGAGAACGGCAGGGACGGAAAGCGATGCTCCCTTCGCTTCGCGTGAGCGATGAAGTCTCGCGGACGTGGGCGTCCGCGCTCCTGTGTGTGCGGTTTGCTTTCATGGCACGTCGCGGTTGAGGTTACTTCGCCAGCCGGTTCAGCCGCGCCTCGATGTCGGCGAGACGTTGTTCCAGCGCGGAGATTTTCGCGTCCTTTTCCTTCACCAGCGCGTGCAGGCCCTGGATGGCCGCCAGCTCCACACCGTCGAACTCCAGCGTGCTGATGCGCGTGTCGTCGCGGCCGGGGAAGAACGCCGCCTTGAACTCCTGTGCGATGGGGCCCAAGTGCGGCGTGCTGCCGGCCTCGTCCCACTTGTAGCGCCACGATTGCACCGGGACTTCGTCCAGCTTGCGCAGGACCTCGCGGCCATCCACGGGCGCGAAGTCCTTCTTCGCATTGCGGTCGGAGAGCGCGGACCAGCTCGTAGCGTTGGCCGCGAGCGACACTCCGAGCGTCGCGCCGCTGTTGCTGAAGATCCGCGTGCCGCCCGCCGCGCGGACATTGAACTGGTTGGCCGCCGTCGAGGCGAACGCCGTCGTGCTCGACGAGTCGGACCAGACGAACGCGCCGTTGTGGTCGGCGCTGGCCACGAAGCCGGCGGCGAAGGAGTTCGAGCCTGCCGCGAGGTTCGCCCAGCCGCCGGGCACCGTCGCGCCCTGGCCGGTCGCGCCGTTGTAGTAGCCGCCGCTCACGGTCGAGACGCTGTTGCTCGCGAGGTTCGATTCGCCGCCGGCCACGATGGAGTTCGTGCCGGCCGCGCCGTTCGCATAGCCGCCGCCGACCACCGCGCCATAGGCCGACGCCGCGTTGAAGTAGCCGCCACCCACGAACGAAACCGCCCCCGTCGCGTCGTTCAATTCGCCGCCCACCACGGCCGCCTCGAAGCCCGTCGCGGTGTTCGTCACGCCGCCGCCGACGAAGGCCACCGAACCGCTCGCAATGTTCGCCTGGCCGCCGCCCACCGTGGACTCGAAGCCCGTGGCCGCGTTGTAATAGCCACCTGCGACCGTCGCCGAGTTTGTGCTGGCCGCATTCGCGTAACCACCGCCGATGGTCGCGTAAGCGCCGTTCGTGACCAGATTCAGGTAGCCGCCGGAGATGGTCGCTCCGATGGAACCCGTCTTGATGCCGTTTGCGCCGCCGCCACCGATGGAGCCGAAGTCAGACTGAACAAGATTCGTCACCGCGCTGCCGGCGTAGGTGCCCGCGCCGCCGCCGGAGATGACCGCGCCGACGACGCCGCTGGCCACCGAGTTTTGCGCCGCACCCAGCACGACGTTCGGCGCATTGGAGCTGGTCGGTTCGAGGCGGAACGCGCGGAGGTTGTTGACCTTGAGTTCCAGCGCGACGTTGTCCGTCGTGCCCAGAAAGTGCGTGCCGGCGGTGGTGCCGGAGTTGCCGCCCGCCTTCCAAAGCGACGTGCCGAGGTTGGCGAGATCAAGCGCACTTGCGCCAACCGCAGCGCTGCCGAGCTTCGCGGAAGTCACCGCGCCACTGGCGAGCTGCGTCGCGCCAACGGCCCCGGTCGCGAGCTGGGTTGTCCCGACCGCGCCGCTGGCAATCTGGGTCGTGCCGACAGAACCACTGGCCAAGGCGGTGGAGGTCACCGCTCCGCTGGCGAGCTTCGCGGATGTGATGGCTCCGTCCGAAACCGTGCTCGCGACGAACGCGTAGCCGACGGCGGCGATGCGCTGGTCGGGCGTGAGCTGCTGGTAGCCGGTGCCGTCGCTGAACCACACGCGCAGACGCACGTCGGAGTTCGCGAAGACGGTGGAGCCAATGGCCGTGGTCATGCCGGAGACGGTCGTGTCGCCAAGCAGGACGGAGTAAAGGCCCTTGCTCACGGCAAGCGAGACGCCGGTGGCGGGCTGGCCGCTGGCGGTGCCGTCGTTGGCCCAGTAGTTGGCGGTGCCGGCGGTGTTCACGAGCGCGAACTTGAACAGGCCCGTGGCGTCGTAGTTCGTGCCGCCGACGGTGATGCGGCCCTGATAGTTGATGATCGAGGGCACCTGCGCGGACGCGGCGAGCGCGGCGAACAGGCCGAGGGTGAGGACTAGTTTTTTCATGGCTTCAGTGAAGTTGCGGTAAGAGAGCGGTATCAAAGTTTCGAGAGCTGGGCCTTGGCGGTCACATTCTCGGGATCGAGCGTGACGATGTCGTTGAAGACGCGTTTGGCTTCGGCCTTGTTGTCCTTCGCGAGCTTGATGAGCGCGAACTCGGTGAGGAGGCTGATGTCGGTCGGGTAGAGCACGAGCATTGCGTTGAGGACCTGTTCGGCGGGATCATACTTCTTTTGCAGGCGCAGCACGTAGGTGAGGCGGAGGTTCGCCAGATAATTGCTCGGGTCCACGCGCAGAACCTGTCGCGCCATGGCCTCGGCGTCCTCCCACTTTTCCTGCGCCATGAGCGGGAGCGTGTGGCCGAGCTTGGCCTCGATGGAGTCGGGCGCGGTCTTGATGGCCGTTTCGTAGTGCTTGCGCGCCGTGGCGTAGCCGCCGGTGAGATAATGAAGCCAGCCAAGGCGAAGATTCACCGTGTAGGCCTGCGGATACCCGCTGACCACGGGCGCGAGGGCCTTGATGGCGTCGGCATAGTTCTGCGCCTTCTCGTATCGGTAGGACTTGTGGTAGGCGTCGCGAATCTCGGCCTCGGTCGGCGCGGCGGCGCGAGCGACAAGGCAAAAGGCAAAAGTAAAAAGGCAAAAGGCCAGTCGACTCAGGATGCGGTGTGTGGTTTTCATGGTTTAGAAAGTAACTCCGAGCAGGGCGATGAAGGTGTGGGCGGCGGCGGTGGTGGTGCCGCCGAGTTCTCGAAACTCTTCGCGGTTGAAACGGAAGGTCACGGCGGCGCCGTCGGAGAGGGCACGTTTCACCTCGGCTCCGTAGCCAGCAGTGTGCTTCTCGGGCAGGTT
>JBAYGL010000008.1:0-28537 GCA_041666725.1 Limisphaerales bacterium | reverse complement strand
TCTCCCTTCGCGGAGCGAGGGGAGAAGGTGGCCGCAGGCCGGATGAGGGGTGTGCCACCCACGCCGGCGCGGCCAACCCCTCACCCCGGCCCTCTCCCCTTGCTCCGCAAAGGGAGAGGGAGGGGCGCAGTTGCCTGTGCCTGGGTTCAACCAGATTTCACCGGTAATTGGTATCACACCTTGATGATGGAGATGGCGAACCGCGTGGCTAGGGCCGCTGGCGCAGCTTCATCACCGGGGCGCGCAACTTTTCCCTGGCGGACCGGCCCTTCGGCTTGGTCCCGTTTGACGCCAGCCGGACGAACTCCGTCTGGCTGCGCAGGGCGGGCACGCCCCGCTTTGCCATGGCGCGCTGGTAGGTGCCGTCGGGCTGGAGCACGCGCGCCTTCACGTTGTCGGCCAGCACCGTGTCCAGCAGCTCGCGCTGCACGCGGTCGCGAAGATTGCCGTCGTCGATGGGGAACACCACCTCGATGCGCCGGAAGAAATTGCGGGGCATCCAGTCGGCGCTGCCCACAAACACCTCGGGTTGACACGCGTTCTCAAAGTAGAAAATCCGGCTGTGCTCGAGGAAGCGGTCCACAATGCTGCGCACCGTGATGTGTTCGCTCACGCCCTTCACGCCGGGCCGCAGGCAGCAGATGCCGCGGACGACGAGGTCGATCCTCACCCCGGCCTGTGACGCGCGGTAGAGCGCCTCGATGAGTTCGCGGTCCACCAGCGAGTTCATCTTGGCGATGATGCGCGCCGGCAGGCCGCGCTTCGCGTTGGCGGTCTCGCGCTCGATCAGCCTGAGCATCCGCGCGTGCAGTTCGAAGGGCGCGACGAGCAGCTTGCGCGTGCCCTGGAACTGGCAGATGCCCGTGAGCAGGTTGAAGAGGGCCGCGACGTCCTCGCCAAACTCGGGCCGGCAGGTCATCAGTCCAAGGTCCGTGTAAAAACGCGCCGTGGTGGCGTTGTAGTTGCCCGTGGCCAGATGGATGTAGCGGCGGATGCCGTCGGGGTCGCGCCGGACCACGAGGGTCATCTTCGCATGGATCTTGAACCCGACGAGTCCGTAGACCACGTGAACCCCCGCCTCCTCCAGCCGTCGCGCCCACGCGATGTTGTTGGCCTCGTCGAAGCGCGCCTTCAGCTCGACCACCGCCGTGACCTGCTTGCCGTTGCGCACCGCGTTCATCAGCGCGCCGACGATGCGCGGGTCACCACCGGTGCGGTAGAGGGTCATCTTGATCGCCAGCACGTCAGGATCCCCGGCGGCCTGTGCGAGAAACTCAACCACGCTGCTGAAGTTGTCGAACGGATGGTGCAGCAGCACGTCCCGCTCGCGAACGGCCGCAAACAAGTCGGTCTGGTCGCGCAATGCCGGCGCGACGCGAGCGATGAACGGCGGATCGCGCAACTCGGGTGAATGATCCCCCTCGACGATGGTCATGAGTCGCACCGGGTTGATGGGGCCGTCGATGACGTAAAGATCGTCCCGGGTGAGATTCAGCTTCTCCAGCAGCTCGGCGCGGATGTCCGGCGGGCAGTCTGCGGAGACTTCGAGGCGGACGGCCTCGCCTTTTCGCCGGTTGTGCAGCTCCTCCTCGACGGCCTTGATGAGGTTGGCGACGTCCTCCTCGTCGATGTAGAGCTCGCTGTTGCGGGTGACGCGGAACTGCCAGTGCCCGAGCAGCCTGGTCCCGGGGAACAAGTCCGCGAGGTAGTGCCCGATCAGGTGCGCAAGGAAGATGTAATCCTGACGGGAATCGTTTCGCGGCAGCCTGACCAGGCGGGGCAGGGCGCGCGGCACCTGCACCACGGCCAGCCGCCGGTGCGTCTGGCCGTTCTGCTCCACCTCAAGCTGGACAATGAGGTTCAGCGTCTTGTTGAGCAGCTGTGGAAATGGATGCGCGGGGTCGAGCCCGAGCGGCGTGAGCACCGGCCAGACCTGCTTGTGGAAATAGCCCTCCACCCACACGCGGTCGGACAATCCCAGTGCCGCCAGATCGAGAAATCGAATCCCGCCTTCCGCCAGGGCCGGCACAAGCTCCTCGCGCCAGCAGCGGAACTGCGCCTCGACCATCTCGCGCACCCGGCGGTTGATGGCCCGGAACGTTTCCGTGGCCGTGAGGCCGTCCACGCTGCGCTCGACCACGTCGCTCTCGATCTGCTGCTTGATGCCGGCCACGCGCACCTCGAAGAACTCGTCGAGGTTCGAGCTGGTGATGCAGAAGAACTTCACGCGCTCCAGCAGCGGAGTCGTGGGGTCGAGCGCCTCGTCAAGCACGCGCTGGTTGAAGGCGAGCCAGCTCAACTCCCGGTTGAGGAAGTGCCCGGGGGCGAAATGGGTGACAACGGCGGTCATGTCAAAGGAAGCGCAGCTTAGGCACACGGCGCAGGACTGGAAAGTGACAATTGCGTGGCCGGGCGAGACGGGGCGCATGGCGCTTTGAAATCAGCGGCAACCCGGTTACAAGTCGCGCGTGCCGAATCCGTCCACGCCGCGTCGTCTCGACCAGTTGCTCTCCGCCTGCGGTTATTGCAGTCGCAGCGAGGCGCGCCTGTGGGTGCGCGGCGGACGTGTGCTCGTGGGCGGCCAGCCCGCCACGGCGGTGGAACAAAAGGCGCGGGCGGCGGAGGTCCGGGTGGACGGCGAGCCGGTTGATTCGCCCGAAGGTGTTCTCGTCCTGCTGCACAAGCCCGCTGACTACGTCTGTTCGCACGACGTGAAGGAAGGTCCGCGCGTGTTCGACCTGCTGCCCAAGCGCTGGCTCAAGCGCAACCCGCCCGTCACCACCGTGGGGCGGCTGGACAAGGACGCCACCGGCGCGCTGGTCATCACGGATCAGGGTGACTTGGTGCATCGCTGGACTTCGCCGAAGCGTCACGTCGCGAAACTCTACGAAGTCACCGTGGACCGCGATCTCGACGCGTCACTCATCAAACTCTTCGCCGCCGGCACGCTGCTGCTGGACGACGAGCCCAGGCCCTGTCTCCCCGCGAAGTTGGAAATTACCGGCCCCCGCGAAGCCCGGCTGGAGCTGACCGAGGGCAAATACCATCAGGTGAAGCGCATGTTCGCCAGCCAGGGCTGGACCGTCACGCGCCTGCACCGGAGCCGCTTCGGGGAGTTTGAGCTGGGGGATTTGCCCGTGGGCCAATGGCGGCGGCTGGATTTGTCTTAGGAGACGACGTGAGGAGTCTCACTTCGCCTCCTGCCCGGTGAGGCCGGATTTTCCCAGCTGCTCCACGCGGGTGCGCAGGCACGCCGGGCAGAGGCAATCCGCCGCCGCGTCCGTCGGCATCGGAATGTGCGGGAGCTCGTTGCACCAGCAAGTGTTGCCTCCGCAGTGGGCGAGGCACTGGAACTCCGCGCCGCACGCGGAGCAGCGCTTCTTTTCAGCGTGGCGGCTCATGGAAACGGAGGCTCCCGCCAAGGCGGCACGGGACGCAACGGGAAATTCCAGCCCCGCGCAACACATCCGGGGCTGCGCCGCCCTGGCAGACAGAGCCGGTGGATTTCAGAAGGTGACCTTGACGCCACCATAGCAGCCCAGTCGCAAGGCCGGATACTCGGCTACGGATTCATAGGCCACGTCGGTCAGATTCTCACCACGCACCCAGACGGTGAGCGACTTGGTCACGGCGTAGCTCACGCCGGCCCGGAGCACGCAATAGTCCTGGCCGTGGGCGCGGGTGCCGGCAAAACCGAAGGCGTCCACGCGGCTGGCAACGAACTGGGCGCCCCCGTGCAGGGTGAGCGCGGCGAGAGGACGGTAGGAGAAGTTCAGATTTCCGCTGTGCCGCGGGCGGCGCAGGAGGCGCGCGCCGGTGTCGGAGTTGTGCGCGGTGAGATAGGTGTAGGCGGCATTGATTTGGAACGTCTCGACCGGCTTCCAGAGCAGGCTGGTCTCGGCCCCTTCCATGAGCGCGTGGCTGAGGTTCTCGGCGCGGGACGGGAGGGGGTCGGCGTAGGCACGGGTGACGAAGTCGATCGCATCCTTGAGTTGCGTGCGGAAGAAGGCGGCGCCCAATTCCAGCTTGTCCTGGGCGAGTGGCTGGCGCAGGCCGACTTCAAAGGAGAGGGCGCGCTCGGGACGGAGGTTTGGGTTTCCGGCGGACTTGAAAAAGCCGCCGTCGTCATACGTGTAGTAAAGGTCCTGGGCAGTGGGCACGGCCACGGAGTGCGAGACGTTGCCGAAGAGCACGGTGCGGGGGCCGGGCACCGTCCACGCGAGTCCCTGGCGCCAGGTCAGCGCGGAGGCGAAGTCGGAATAGGCGTCGAAGCGCACGGCATTGATGAGCGTGACATCGGGAAGCGGCTCCCACTGGCTTTGACCAAAGCCGCCGAGCGTCGTGGCGTGGGCGTTGATGCCCACCGTGCCGAAACCGGTGCTGGTGCGTTGCACGGCCTGTTCCTGCCAGAGCATGCCGCCGGTGACTTTCCACGCATCGGTGATTTTCGCCGTGGTCTGCCAGTCCAGCAGGTGGGAGAGCACGTTGAGCCGCTCGGTGTCGCCAAAGGTGAGCGAGGGTTGGAACTGGTTCTCGAACGTGTAGAGGAGCTTCGTTTCGACGGCTTCGGTCGGAGTCCAGGTCAGCCCCGGGGAGAATTGCGTGGCCTCGCGCTTGAGATGGTCCGCGCCCGTGGGGAACGACGTGGCCCCCGGCGTGCCGCCGTCGGCCTGGTAGTAGGAGCCCTTGAGATCGGCGTAGAGTTCAGGCGTGAGTTCGTAGCCAAACCCGCTGCGGAACGCGGTTAGCCGCTGGTCGTTGTTGTTGCGCGGAAATGCGGCGTCCAGTCGCGAGGCGCTGGCTGAGTAATCAAACTTGCCGAAAGCGCCCCGGCTTGTCAGCGATTCGCGGTAGGTCTGGAACGAGCCGCCTTCAAAGGAGGCTTCACTGACCGGTGCGGCCAGCCCGCGCCCGGAGAGCGTGCGGACGTTGACCACGCCACCGATGGCATCCCCGCCATAGAGCGCCGAACTGGCGGAGCGCAGCACCTCGATGCGCTCGATGCCATCCAGGTTGAGGTTGCTCCAGTCGTAGCCGCCCGCGAGCATCGCCGGAACGCGGCGGCCATCCACGGTGAGGAGGATGTGATTGCTCTTGGTGCCGCGCGCAAACACGGAGGTGGGCTGGCCCTGCGTGCCGTTGCGCACGACCGCCAGACCGGCCACCTGATCAAGCGCATCCGCGAGCGTGGTGAGGCGGCTGGCCTCGAAGTCTTCCCGCGTCAAAACGGTGATGCTGGCTGCGGTCTTGTCCACCGCTTCCTCCGTGCGCGTGGCGGTGACGACCATCGTCGGCAAGATCGCCGGGGCGTTGGTCCTGCTCTCCTGCGCGGCGGCGGTGGCCGCGAGCACGGAAAGGAGGGAATGGCACAGGGCGCGGGAGGTGCGGCCGTGGCTGACTGCTGACTGCGGGCTGCTGACTGCGTGTTTCATGCTGGTCTTTCACTGCAAGCCCCGCGCGGGTTCCTTGGCGCGCGGAGCGGGTTGAACTGGAGACCAGATGGGAGGCGGAAAGCAAAAAGCCTTCACCTCCGCAAATTGGAGAATGAAGGCATCTCGGAATCCCGGCGAAAGACAGTTCGACGGGCTGGCCTCATCCTTCTCTTTGTCGGAGAAGCGGGCGCGCGTGAGCACGCCCTGACGAGCGCTGACAAGCCGGTATCCTGACTCCGGGCTTCAAACCTCGCTCCCGCCTTCCCGGCCTTCAGCCAGTGGCATTGGGAGTTTGTAGCCCGTCACAGTGGCGCAACCGTCCCCGGTTCTCACGGGGTTCCCTGCACTTGCGAGCGGTGGATTGTGGCGGGGTGAACCGCCGACTTCAAAGAACCGGGCGAGGTTGTAGGCCAGCGCCGGAGGTCTGCCAAGGAAATCCCGCGCGGAATACGAACTTGCGTCCCGTGGCTGAAGTTTCCGCTGGTTTTCCGGAACCTCTGATCATCCCGGGCTGAACACTTCGCACGAAACAGATGCTGCGCGTCAACTACGGTTCAAACAATGAACGAGCGGGTGCCGACGGGTTTTCTTTCCGTGCGTGCAGAATTTTTTCCAGCCGTTGCTGACAGACCCAAGCTTCGATTTCGTCCCATGTCGCCACGCGGTGTGTGACGCCGTCTGGCATTCGTGAGGCAAAGTTTGGGCGGAATTTCCATTTGTCCAAATCTTTCACGCGATCAAGCGCATCAAGAATGCGAAGCGCCTCAAAGGCGGCGATGGTGTCGCGTGCGTCACCAAAAATTGCCAGCCCGTCGTCCTTGTTTGGCGAAGCAAACAGGCCGTCGCCAGAATGGAAGCGCAGGATTCCGGCGATACAGGCCTCACGGTTGACTCGGCTCAAGCTCCCAAACCTTTCCAGAATTACTAGCGATTCGTGGGTGTCACGAATCGGGTCGTAACACATCGTAAAGAATAGTCCGTGCAAGGATTTAGAGTCACTCATCGGGCGGCGGCCCGGTGGCGTTTGCGCGGTAAGAATTTGATGACGAAGGAGAATTTCGACCATGGATTTGTCCTCCACAACATCAAGACAGCCGAGCTTGTCCAGGCATTGCACGATCTGCCTGAGCCGGTCGGTCGTCAAAACCGTGTAGTCCGCCGGATTGTGCACCACTCTGCCGTTTTTGAATTCGGATGTTACTGCCTGGGTGGGCGGCAGGTGAAACCACTGTTGCTTCTGAAATTTGCTGGCAGTGGTGATAGTTATGCGGATCATTTGGTCCGTGACGCCCAGTTGCTCTTTGGTGAGCCAGTCGTTGATGACCGCTTTTTGCATAATCTCTGCGCCTAGCAATGACTGAACGCGTGTGGAGGAATTGCTCTCACCTGATTTGAAATTACTCAGGACCAACGCCCGCAATCTTTCCATGGCTTCCGGTCTCACCAGATTTGAAGGTGGCAACACCCAGTTGAAATGGGGCAACAGGTTGTCCCCGTATTTTTGGGCTGCGTTGAAATTGGTGAAGCCGGCCTTTTGATCCAGCGAATACCACACTTGAGCGCTGGTGAGTTCGACTGGTTTCAGACGAAAAGACGATTGAGGATGAGTGGGCAGGAACGATCGCACCACCATTCCAGCCGACATCAACACCACTGTTGCGCCGATCCAAATCCGCCACCAGCGCATGGATTTGGCACGGGCCGGCGGCACGACAAACACTTCCGATTCTGGCGAGTCTCCCAACATCTGTTCCGCCACCGAGATGTTCCCGCTGCGGAACTCGTGCCACGCCCGGCCAACGATTTCAGAGATGATTCGCTCAAGCTCTCGTGGATTGGTCGTGCCAACGGTCTTCAACGACACCAAATCCTCCGCATCCGTTTCGCCGCAGTGCGCGCTGACCGTTCCGTCCCTGCCCAGCAAAATATGCGAGTGTCTCCGGCTGATAGGCGGCATGAATATGCTGGCCATGTTTGCCAGAAATCGGCTGCCAACGGGTGCCAGTCGTAACGCCAGTCCGCTTGTTTCCCAACGAAAATTGCACACAAGAAAACGCGAGCCGAGAAAACGGGCAAAGTTCAGCAGCGTCTGGCGGTCAAAAAGATTTGTCTGCCGCGCGTCATCCGATGCGCCCGGCATTCCTAGCGCTCCGTGTGCGGCCCGCAGAAACAAACTGTAGTCCATTCGCATCGGACGTCTGAGGGTGAAGAGTGACCAGATGGTTGCGAGCAGCAATGGCAAGGATGCCAGACTTGGCGGAAGCCGGCCTGCGATAAATGCAACCGTCCCGGCCGTCATGATGACACAGTAAACAATCGAACTGACCGCTTGTGGATTCCGAAAGAATAATGCCGCTCGTGCGGAAATAATCGTAACAAAGAGCAAAAAGCAGACGAGGAAAAGTTGTGGCCCTTTACTCCCCCAGGCCGCGAGAGTGGCCTGATTCATCAGAGCCAAAAATGCGACCACCAACGGGAAGCCCCAGAAGAAGTTGCGGAATGCTCGGCGGTGCAATTCGGGACGAAAACCTTCCGCATCTCTGAAATTCTCCCGCTCCTTCCGCACGATGACCGACACTACCATCAAACTTGGCAGTGTCGCTATTACCGAGATCAAAGGCACAACCCAGGCAAACAAAAACGATTTTCCCAACACCGACACAATTTTGGCACCCACTCCAACCGCGACAGTTCCACCCGTCGCGGCTTTTGCGGACGACGAGGCCAGCACGCCTGCCATGATGGCGGGGACGAGTGATTTGGCCGGACGCAGTTTGGCCAGCGAGTCTTCGAGTTTTTCCTCCAGGCGTTCACGCATCGCGTTGCGGGCGCGGTGCAGGCGCACGCGCAGGGCGGTCTCGGAAATGCCCAGCGCCGCAGCCGCCTCTGCGCCGCTCTTCGCTTCGAGATAAAACAGGACCAGACATTCGCGATGCGCGTCCGGAAGTTCCGCAAGCGTCTGGCGCAAGCTTTCCGGCGAGTGCGCCGGGTCACGTTCGTTCGCGGAGTCGCCTTCCGGGGAGTTGCCGGGGTGTTCCAACGCCCAGCGCTCGCGCTTGTTGAGTTCGCGGCGGTGACGCAGACCGAAGTTGATGGCGATGCGGCGCGTGATGGTGTTGACCCAGCCCGAAAACTTCGCGCCGTCGGCAAGCAGCCAGAGATGCTGATAGGCCCGAATGAACGCCTCCTGCGTCACTTCCTCCGCCAGGGCGGCATCGCCCAGCCGGCTCCAGGCCACGGCGTAGACACGGCGTTCATGGCGCTCGACCAGCTCACGGTAGCGTTCGGCGTCGCCACGCTGCACTGCGGCCACGGCGTGTTCGTCTTGTTCCGCGTTGCCGGTCATCTCGGTTGCCATCATTAAACCACAAGACAATCGCCGGGGAAATTTGTTACCGCACCCGGGACGGCGGAACATGGTCCTAGCGCCCGGCCACGATTGCTTGTCTTGCCCGTGCGGACTTCTGTGGTATTCTCCCGCTAGCAAAAACCCTCCCTCCCATGAAGCCACTCAAACTCTCCCTCGCCTTGTTTGCCGCCGTGCTGCTGTTTGCGGGTTCCGTGTCCGGGCAGGACGAACTGCGTTTCCGCAACGGCGCGGTGCTGCGCGGCAAGGCCGTGGAGATGGATGCGAGCATCGTTGTGTTCCGCACTGGAGACGGCCTGAAGTCTTTCAACCGCTCCGAAGTGCGCGCCATCTACCTCAACGTGGAAACTGCGGCTGAACCGGGCCGCCCGCCCGGCATCACGCTCGGCGAGGGCTGGCGAGCAAAGCGCTGGGTCACGTTCAACAAGATCACCGCCTTCACCGAGGATCTCCAGCAGCGCAAGGACGTGAATGTCATGAGCCTCAGCGCGGACGGTTCGCGCATTGGCCTGCTGACGCAACAGGGAGCGTTCACACTCGACGCGCAGGGCGGCAGCCTCACGCAGTTGAACACCCGGGACACCCACGGGCATCTGGATTTCAGCGCGGACGGCAAGGTGGTCGCGTGGGCGGGCCGCGAGGGACTCTGGCTGGCGAACAGCGACGGCTCCGGCAAGCGCAAGCTGCCCGGCGGCTTCGCCGAAGGTGAACTGGGGGTCATCGGCCTGCGCCTCACCGCGCGAGGTGACCGGGTGTTCGTCCTCTCGCCGGCCAAGGGGGTTTATGTGCTGAACGCGGACGGCTCCGACATCAAGCGCCTTCTTTCCTACGATGATCTTGCGAAGTTCAACGGCCAGAGTCTCGCCGCCTTCACCTACTACCAGTTGCACGACGGTCTCAGCATCAACAGCGACGGCAGCCGCATCGTGTTCAGCACGCGGGACAACGCCTTCGCCCTGAATGGCGATGGCTCCGGTCTGCGCAAGATCAGCAACTACGGCTTCGGTTCAGAGTCCCTGGGCTGGCCCATCGCGCAGCCGCAGGCCGTCATCAGCGGCGACGGCTCGACCGTCGCGTGGTTTGCGAGCTACGGAAAGCCGGAGCACACGCACCGGCTGCACTTCGCGACGTGGGATGGCAAGCCGCTGGGCACGTATCACCATGTCCTCGCACTCCAGACGCTGTCCCTCACGCACAACGGCTCGCATGCCGTGCGCGGCGAGCAGCTCGTCCGCTACGCGCGCGACGGCGGCGATTACTACGATCCGCTGGACCTCGGCGGCGCCCTCCTGCCCATCTGGAGCTACCATGGTCTCAGCACGGACGGTCGCCGCGCTGCGGGCATTTCCAAGCCGCACCCGCTCGTCTCCGGGCAGGTCATTCGCGCGGATTTCAATCCGGCTTCGCTCGCCGCCGCGCCTGCATTCGGCACGGTGGAAATCTCGCCCAGGTTCATGCTGCTCGATGGCTCGACGAAGCTCCGTGTCACCATCAAGCCGCCGCAACCCGACCGGCTTGAGAGCCTGCAAGTCCGGCTCCTCCGCGCCGGTGCGGACCCCAAGCTGGAGAAAATCCGCTGGACCTACTACGGCCAGATTCCGCTGAACGACGCAGGCCGCGAGAGCGACGAGAAGGCCGGCGACGGCATTTTCAGCACGGACGCGATTCAGTTCTTCACCCAGGAGTTGAAAGGCGTCCCCGCCGGCGCGCTCGTCATCCGACTCATCGCCAAGAGCAAGGCCGGCCACATCTACGAGGTGGATGTGGAGGGGCTGGACGCGCGGAGCCCGTAAGAGCCTGTCTGAAAATTAGGAGGGCGGGTCTGTCAGCAGCGGCTGGCAATTATTTTCCGCGAGGCGGCCGCAGCGGCAGGTGGCGAAACATGGACGGTCGATTCCTGATTACTCCTCTTGCGCCGCGTGCCCCGCATCCGCACCATCCGCCGCTCAAATGTTGACGATTTCTGAAATTTCAAAGTCCTTCGGCGGCCGCACGCTCTTCAGCGATGTCTCGCTTCAGGTCAACCGCGGCGACCGCGTCGGGCTGGTCGGGCCCAACGGCGCGGGCAAATCCACGCTCTTCTCGCTCATCCTCCAGAACGACACGCCGGACGAGGGGCAGGTCAACTTCGAGCGCGGCATCACGCTGGGCTTCCTGCCGCAGGAGAGCGCGCCCGCAGGGGACGAGACCGTTGTGGAGCTGGCCACGGCCGTCACGCCGGATTTCGTCGAGGTGAGCCGCAAGCTCAAGGCCTGGGACACGACGCACCCGGACGACCTCGATCCGCACGACGACGTGCATGCGCGTTTCAGCGAGCTGGACGGCTACCAGGTCGAGTCGCGCGCGAAGAGCATTCTCAAGGGCCTGAGCTTCCGCGACTCCGACTTCGACCGGCCCGCGCGCGAGATGTCCGGCGGCTGGGTCATGCGCGCACACCTCGCGCGGCTGCTCACGCAGGAGCCGGACCTGCTGATGCTCGATGAGCCGACGAACCACCTCGACCTCGAGGCGTTGCTCTGGTTTCAGGATTATCTCAAGGGCTATCCCGGCGCGGTGCTGATGATTTCCCACGACCGCGAGTTCCTGAACCAGCTCTGCGGCAGCATCATTGACATCCGCCACGGCAGGCTCACGCGCTACCGCGGCAACTACGAGGACTACCTCGCCCAGCGCGCGGCCAAGGACGCCCAGCAGCTCGCCGCCTACAAGAACCAGCAGAAGGAAATCGCGCATCTCCAGGAGTTCGCCGACCGCTTCCGCGCCAAGGCCAGCAAGGCCGCGCAGGCGCAATCCAAGCTCAAGCAGATCGAGCGCATGGAGAAGATCGAGGCCCCCGTGGCCGACGATGCTACGGTCGGATTCAGCTTCCCGCAGCCGCCGCGCAGCGGCCTGAAGGTTGTCAGCCTCAAGGGCGTGGATTTCAGCTATGGCACCGCTCCGGTCTATCGGAACCTGGATTTTCAGGCGGAGCGCGATGAGCGCACCGTGCTCGTCGGGCCGAACGGCGCGGGCAAATCCACCTTGCTCAAGCTGCTGGCCGACGTGCTCAAGCCGCAGGCCGGCGAGCGCGTGCTCGGCCACAACGTCCAGTCCGGTTACTTCTCGCAGTATCGCACGGAGACGCTGGACATGTCGCGCAACGTGCTGGACGAGGCGTCCGACACGCCGCAGCGCGTGACGGAGCAATACATCCGCACCGTGCTGGGCAGCTTCCTCTTCCGGGGCGACGATGTGTTCAAGAAGGTCTCCGTCCTGAGCGGCGGTGAGAAGAGCCGGCTTGCGCTGGTGAAGCTGCTGCTCAATCCGCCGAACCTGCTGCTCATGGACGAGCCGACCACGCACCTCGACATGCCGAGCATTGATGCGCTCGTCGGCGCGCTGAAAGCCTACACCGGCACGCTCATCTTCATCAGCCACGACGTCTATTTCATCCGCGCGCTGGCCAACAAGGTCCTGCACGTCAACGCCGGGGTCATCACGCCCTACGCCGGCGACTACCAGTATTACCTCGACAAGACGAAGGCATCCTCCGCCCGCGTGGCCTTGACCGCCGGCCTCACCGACTCCCGCCCCGCGCCGGCCCGCGAGCCGGCTCGAAGCACCCCGATGCCCGGCCCGGAACGCAAGGACCAGAAGCGCAACGAAGCCGCGCAGCGCCAGGCGCGCTCAACCGAGCGCAGGACCCAGCAGCAGCTCGTCCACCGGCTGGAGAAGGACATCGCCGACTGCGAAACCCGCCAGGCCGAACTCACCGTCGAGATGGAGAAGCCGGAGACCTACGCGAAGGCCGGTGCGGCGATGCACCTGAACCGCGAGCTGATGGGCGTGCAACACCAGTTGGAGACACTCACCGCCGACTGGGAGGCCGCCGCGCGGAAACTCGCGGACATGGGGGAGTAGGAAGCTCCAGGGAAGTTCCAAGTTTCAAACCCGAAGGCGCGACCAACCTCGACACGCCGCCAGCCTTGGAGCTTGGGATTTGGGATTTGGAGCTTTGGGTGTTCACTGTCCCAGAAAGACCGTTTTTCCCATTGACCAGTGGCGCGCATCTGTGAGCCAATGAAGCTCTATGTTCGGTTTTTGAGCGTTGAATTTTTGACCCAGAAAAATGCCAAAGGTAGCGAAACCAGGCCGCGTGCCCCGCATCGGCGCGAACACGGCAAAATACGATGCCCATCACTCCGTCCTCAACCAGACCTACGGCGCGCTGGCGGATTTGCGCCGCGAGCTGGCTGACTCCAAGGAAAAGGTCGCCGAGCGCGGGAACCTGCTGCATCTCTTCGCCACCTGCACGGATTCACAGCGCTCCTGGCTGCTGCTCGAGGATTACTTCGAGAAGCTGAACCTCTCCCGCAAGGATTTCGGCGCGAACGAGTGGTGGCCGCGCATGGTCGAGGCCAAGGGACGTCCCCGGCTGGAGGAGCTGGCCATCCTTTTCCTCCGCGCCGGACGCTCGCTGCCGCAGGAACTGCAGCAGTTCGCCAACTACTCGCGCTTTGCCGAGATCGAGCAGGCCGAGCAGGAGGGCAAGCTGATGCAGGAGCTGGAACACTGGCTCTTCCCGCCCGCGCCGGTGCATCTCGATTCGCCACGCGCCGGCCTGCGCATCATCTGCAAGCCCCGGCCGGTCGCAAAGGATTCGCCGCTCCACCAGCTTGTCGTCGAGTTTCACCTCTTCCGTCCGCGCACCGGCGAGAAGAAGAAGTCGCTCGCCGACTTGATTGACCTGAACACCCGCGCCGCGCACGAGCAGGAGCTGTTTCCCGCGTTCGACTGGGAATTCATCCAGTGGGTCGTCGAGAACAACCGTCACCGAGAGGACAAGGACGGCGACTTCGTGCTCCAGGGTCTGGAGCTGCTCCAGTGGATTGCACGCTGGGGCCACCACGGCCGGCTGCTGATGGAGTGCGGCACCAAGCCCATCGTCTATCACGGCCAGGTGGTCGAGCTGACGCCGCATTTGCAGAACGGCACGCAGGAACTCTCCTTCACCCAGCGCATCAAGCTCTCCAACGGCGAGCTGCGTCCGCTCACGGAGGCGATGTGGTTTGCAGGCCAGCCGCCGCTCGCCTTCGTGGACGACACGTTTTACCTGCTCCGCAACGCGCCGCCCGGCAGCCTGCTCGAATCACTCGCCCGGTCGCCGTCGGTTCCGGTGCGCAAGTTGAGCCACCGCTTCCTCACGAACCTCCGCCGCGCGCATTTCGACAACGGCGTGGACTGGGACCAGCTCTGCGTCGCCCATCCCGCCGTGCCGCAGTTCACCTTCGAACTCGTGGATGAGGTCATCCGCATCCGCCTGCTGGCCCGCAGCGAACGGGACGACTCGGTCTGGCACTGGAACGGCCACGAATGGGTGCAGGACGAGCCGGGCCGCAAGAACGGCAAGCCGGAAATCCTCGACGACCTCCGGCTCGAACCGGCGGTGAACTGGCTGCGCCGCCTCAACTGCTTCACGCCCGAGCCCGGCCTCTGGGTCGGTGACGCGGCGGAAAACTTCTTCAGCATTCTCTCCGCGAACTGGTCCAACCGCCCGCCGGACGCCGAGTTCCTGGGCAACGCCGCCTTCCAGCGGCTCTTCCTCACGCCGCGCAAACTCAAGCCCAGCCTCGTCGTCAAGGGCAGCGGCATCGACTGGTTCAGCGTCTCCGCCGAGTGGGAGCAGGAGGGCATGAAGCTCACCCGCGCCGACCTCCAGCGTCTCGCGA
The DNA here is from genome assembly GCA_041666725.1 of Limisphaerales bacterium. GTDB lineage: Bacteria > Verrucomicrobiota > Verrucomicrobiia > Limisphaerales > SXTU01 > SXTU01. Next base: position 14,030 of record JBAYGL010000008.1, on the reverse strand, counting down.
GCGCCACGGGCCGCTTCGTGAAGCTGCCCGACTCCGGCTGGGTCGAACTCGACACGCAGGCCGTGCAGGCCGCCCACGAGGCCCTCGCCGACCTTGGTCTCGACGGCCTCAGTCCCATCGCGCAGCAGGTGTCCATCGAGCAGGCCGCGCACCTCGATGAGAAGGGCCTGGAAAAATTCGGCGACAGCGAACACGCCAAGACGCTGCGCAAGCGCCTGACCAACTTCGAGGGCATCGCCCCGACCGATCTGCCCAAGGGCCTCGTCGCCGACCTGCGTCCGTATCAGAAGGAAGGCTTCGACTTCCTCTGCCACCTCACGGAGATGCGCCTCGGCGGCATCCTCGCCGACGACATGGGTCTCGGCAAAACCCTCCAGACGCTCATCTGGCTGGCGTGGCTCAAGGCCCGCAACCCGAAGAACCCGCAGCCCGCGCTAGTCATCTGCCCCGCGTCCGTGTTGCACAACTGGCGGCGCGAGGCGGAGAAGTTCGTCCCGCACATGAAGGTGCTCGTGCTCCAGAGCGGCGCGGGCCGGCACACCCTGCGGAAGCAGATCCCGCAGCACGACATCATCGTCACCAACTACGCGCTGCTCCGCCGGGACCTCGAGGAGTTGAACAAGTTCGACTTCGGCGCGCTCGTGCTCGACGAGGCGCAGTTCATCAAGAACCCCGCCGCGCAGGTTACGCAGAGCGTCAAGCAGCTCCGTGCCGACCGCCGCCTCGCCCTCACCGGCACGCCGTTGGAAAACCGCCTGCTCGATCTCTGGAGCATCACGGACTTCATCCAGCCCGGCTACCTCGGCACGCAGGAACACTTCCACGAAACCTACGACCCGAAGCCCGGCAACGAGAGCGAAGAGGCCGTCTCCTTGCAGCGCATCGCCCGCCGCCGTCTCTCCGCGAAGCTCCGTCCGCTCCTCCTGCGCCGCCTGAAGAAGCAGGTCGCAAAGGATTTGCCCGACCGCATCGAGCAGCGCCGCGACTGCGAACTCGGCGAAGAACATCGCAAGCTCTACCTCGCCGAACTGCGCCGCTCCCGCGAGCAGGTCATGCAGGCCGTCAAGGAAAAGGGGCTCGCGAAGAGCAAGATGCACGTCCTCGCCGCCCTCACGCGGCTGCGTCAGATTTGCTGCCACCCGCAGCTGATTGGCAGCGACGTGGCCAGCGGCAAGACCGAGACGCTTTTCGAGCTGCTCGACACGCTCGTGGCCGAGGGCCAGAAGGTCCTCGTCTTCTCGCAGTTCGTGCAGATGCTGAAGATTCTCGAAGTGGACTGCGCCAAGCGCGGCATCCCCACGCACCTGCTCACCGGAGAGACCAAGCAGCGTCAGGAAGTCGTCAACGCCTTCCAGGCCGACGACCAGGCGGGCGTCTTCCTGCTCTCCCTGCGTGCCGCCGGCACGGGCTTGAACCTTACCAACGCCAGCTACGTCGTCCTCTACGATCCGTGGTGGAACCCGGCCGTCGAGGCGCAGGCCATTGACCGCAGCCATCGCATCGGCCAGACGCGCACGGTGAACGCCTACCGCCTCATCGCGCCCGGCACCGTCGAGGAGAAGATCTGGGACCTGCAACAGCGCAAGGCCCAGACGATCCAGGACGTGCTCGGCGAGGAAGGCTTCGCTCGCAGCCTCTCGCAGACCGATTTGGAATATCTGTTTGCGGAGGACTGACCGCAGTCCGCCATCTTTGGAAAGTTGCTTCCGCCAGCCGTCTCAATGACTCCCGGTTATCGGACGCCCCCCCCCAGTCGGGTGGCTCAACTTTTGTCCACGGCTTGCGCGGCAGATGGTCCGGTGAGCGCTTGAACACCGGCAAAATCCCCGGGCAGCCCGCCGCATTTTTTTCAGACAGGGCTCAAGGAGTTTTGACCCCGCTGCGCGAATTTTTGTGCAGCCTGCCCAATAATGACCAGCTAGGTTCAGATGCCTCCGGCATGGCCTGAAAACAACGCATGTGAACAAAACCCCTGACAGGCATGAACGAAATGCGCGTGAGTCCCTCGCTCATGGAAAAACCCTTGCCCGGTGGCATTCACCCTGCTCAACTCGCCGCCGAGCGATCCACGGGGAAGCAGGAGCTTCTTTGCATCGTGCCTAACTGAACTAACAACACTCACGCACATGGCGAAATACAAACTCGAATACCTCTGGCTCGACGGCTATGAACCCGTCGCAAACCTCCGCGGCAAAACCCAAATCAAGGAATTTTCCAGCTTTCCCAAACTGGAGCAGCTCCCGATGTGGGGCTTCGACGGCAGTTCCACCCGCCAGGCCGAAGGCCGCAGCTCCGACTGCATGCTCAAGCCGGTCGCCGTCTATCCTGACACGACCAAGAAGAACGGCGTGATTGTCATGTGCGAAGTCATGATGCCGGATTGCAAGACGCCGCATCCCTCCAACGGTCGCGCGAACATCCCCGATGATCCCGGCGCCTGGTTCGGCTTCGAGCAGGAATACTTCCTCTACAAGGATGGCAAGCCCCTCGGCTTCCCGGAGAGCGGTTTCCCCTATCCGCAGGGCGAATACTACACCGGCGTCGGCTACAAGAACGTCGGCTGCATCGCCCGCGAGATCGTGGACACGCACCTCGACCTCTGCCTCGACGCCGGCATCAACCACGAAGGCATCAACGCCGAGGTGGCCAAGGGCCAGTGGGAGTTTCAGATCTTCGGCAAGGGATCCAAGAACGCCGCCGACCAGGTCTGGGTCGCCCGCTACCTCCTCATGCGCCTCTGCGAGAAATACGGCGTGGATGTCGTCTGGCACTGCAAGCCCCTCGGCAAGGACGTGGACTGGAACGGTTCCGGCATGCACTCCAACTTCTCGACCACGCACATGCGTGAAGTCGGCGGCAAGGAATACTTCGAGGCGCTCATGGCCGCGTTCGACAAATACAAGAACGAGCACATCGCCGTGTATGGCCCCGACAACCACCTCCGCCTCACCGGCCTGCACGAGACGCAGTCCATCGACAAGTTCAACTACGGCGTTGCCAACCGCGGCGCGTCCGTGCGCGTCCCGCACAGCTTCGTGAACAACGACTATCGCGGCTACCTCGAAGACCGCCGTCCCACCTCCCAGGGCGACCCCTACAAGATCGCGGGCCGCATCCTGCAGACCGTCCAGACCGTTCCGCTGCCCGCCGCCAAGAAGGCCGGCAAGAAGTAACGGCACGCGAACTTTCGCCTCCACAACGGCGCGGACCCCGGTCCGCGCCGTTTTTTGGTTTTCATGGCCGGCGTGTTTCGCCAGCCTTCGCTCCGGACACAAACGTCCTGCCAGATGGTCATCAGACACACGACGAGCCGGCGATGAGTTCCGCCCTGAACATTGTCGCGGTTCCGCCCGACACCACGAACCGAGCGTTCCTGGAAGCGTTCGCTCGACCCGGGTGCGTCGGCCTGTGTGGCGGCGACACACTCATTGACCGCGGCATCGCGCGCGCCGAGCGGCACGCCACGCCCGACGGCCGGTGGAGCCGCTGGACCCACGCCTTTGTCTTTGGCGAACACCGCAGCGACGATCACATGTGGATCATCGAGTCGGACATGCAGGTCCTGCGCGGCCACGTCCAGTTCGGCGTGCAGGAAAACCGCACCACGAAATACCACGACGAAAAACTATACTCCTCACTCGCCGTTCTCGACTTCCAGCTCCCGCCCGAATCGGTGAAGCACATCGTTGCCGGGGGGCTTGAACTCGTCTCGGGCCGCGTCCGCTACTCGTTGCGGGAAATCCTCGGCATCCTCATCGCGCTGCGGCATCCGACGCTGCGCCCGCGCGGCAATTTGCTCGTCCGGGACAACGCCTTCTTCTGCTCCGCGCTCGTCCGGCATCTTTTTGCGAAGGCCGGCTGCGACCTCACGCCCGGCCTCGACGTGAAGCACACCGCGCCCGAAGACCTGTTCCGCTCGCCCGTGCCGCACCAGACCTGGACGCTGGAAGGCACCATGCCCCACAGCCATCTCCGGGCGCTGACCAGGCGCCTGAAGCAGCGCGTGCGAACCCGCCTCAGACGGGCCTGATCACAGCCGATGGCCCGTTCCAAAAAAGGTGGTCTCGTCGCCGCGCTGCAAACCAGTTTCGTGCTGGTGGGGCTGATGTTCTTCATCAAGGCGGTCGAGCTGATCGCGGGCATTTCCTTCGCCGGATTCGGCATCGTGCCGCGGGATCAGCATGGGTTGATTGGTCTGGTCTTCAGCCCGCTGCTGCACGGCAACGCGGCCCACCTGCTCGCGAACGCCGCCCCGCTTTTCGTCCTGCTCACGCTGCTCTTCTGGGACCGCAAGTATCACCCCTGGCGCACGCTCACGCTCATCTGGCTGGCCAGCGGTCTGGGCACCTGGCTCATCGGGCGGGGCATGACAAACGGCCAGCTCACGGTCCACATCGGAGCCAGTTCGGTGATTTACGGCCTGGTCGTGTATCTCCTCGTCGCGGGTTTTCTCATGGACAGCTGGCGCGCGGTGTTCGTGGCCGTCGGCGTGGGCGTGCTTTACGGCGGCATCTTCTATGGCGTGATGCCGCAGTCCGGCCCCATCTCGTGGGAAGGCCACCTGTGCGGCGCCATCGCCGGGTTTTTCACCGCGCGACACAACCACGCGTAGTCGCAACCTTCAGGTTGCGAATCGCAAGCTTGCTGTAGCGGCGCTCTGTGAGCGCCGAGTTGCGCAGCCGGCGGTCACAGACCGCCGCTACAGACCGCCGACAGACTGACGCGCAAGCTGAAGCTTGCGACTACGAAACGGAACTGTTCAGCCGCCCGCTTCCAGCTAACCTCGCCGCATGGACGAATCGCTGGCATCCCGGCTCTTGAAAGTTGAATCCGCCCTCGCCCACCTGGAACATCAGCAGGAGGAGTTGAATCAGGTCGTCGTGGAGCAGGCCCGCCTCATCGGTCGTTTGCAGAAGGAAGTCGCGCGCGCCTCCGATGCGATGGAGGGCCAGGAGCTTGAACGCATCCGCGCCAACAACCAGAAGCCGCCGCACTACCAGTAGCCGCCCAGGTCGGGAGGCGGAGCGGCTTGTCGCACTGAAAATCCGCCGTTCAATAATGCCTCGGCGGCGGAGCCTTCACAAAACTCGTCTCGCGCAGGTAAATCGGCTCGATCTTTTCACCGGGCTGGAAGTCGCTGCGCCCGGCGGCCAGCCGCCCGAGCTCGCGAGCCGAGGGCTGCAGCTTCGTCGCTCCGGCAAACGGACACTTCGCGTCCGGACTGACGAGCGCTTCCCCGCTTGCGGCCAGCGCTTCGACCGCTTCGCGGGTGAGCAGGCGCAGCGGCGCCGTTTCTCGCCAGCCATCCGCCGCGATCTCGTAGCTCGCCGAGTAGAACTCTCCGCGCAGCGCGTCGATCACCACCGCGATGCGACCGGTCAGGCCCGCCGCCTGTGCCGTCGCCGCCAGCACCTCGGCGCTGCTCGTGCCGAGGAGTTTCACGCCCAGCGCAAGCTGCCAGCCCTGCGCCAGGGCGATGGCCGAGCGCACGCCGGTGTAGGAACCCGGCCCCAGCCCGACCACGATGCACTCGATCTGCCCGCGCTCGCAGCCTGCCGCGCGCAGCGCCGCTTCGATCAGCTCAAACGGCCCCGGAGTGAGGCCGTCGCCCTCGGCAAGACCAGGCACGTGGTCGTCTTCCACGACCGCCACGCCGCGCCGGGCGGAGGAGAATTCAAGCGCCAAAATCTTCATGCTCGATGCGTCGTTGCGTTTCGCTTTCCGCCGTGAACTTCACCCACCGCAATCGCCCCCCAGGACTTTGAACCTTGAACCTTGAGCTTTGAACTTCACCCCACCACCGCTCCGCCCACTCCACCACTGTCACGCCGCGCGGAGTGAAGAAGTATTCATCCAGTCCGGCCCCGGCGATTTGCTCGCGGGTGTCGAGCCGGTAGAGGTCGAGGTGGAATAGCGGCATGCGTCCGCCGGTGTGTTCATTGACGAGCGCAAAGGTCGGCGATGCGATGCGCCCCGTGATGCCCAGTCCGCGCGCGAGTCCCTTCACAAGCTGCGTCTTGCCCATGCCGAGGTCGCCGCACAGGGCGATGGTCCAGCCCGGCGCGACCTCCTGCGCCCACGCCTCGCCGAGCGCGGCGGTTTCCTCCGGTGAGTTGGTGAGGACGGATTTCATCTGCGGTTCCTCAGCTGGCGAAATGTTCGTAGCCGCGCAGGTTGAACTCGCGCAGACCGCGCTCGTCGCGCAGACGCAGGCCCGGCGCGGCGGTGATCTTGCCGACGCACGAGAGCTTCACGTCCGGAAACTGCGCCTTCCACGCATCCAGCAGCGGCACGGCGGTCCGGCTGGCGACGGTGAAGAGGAGTTCGAAATCCTCGCCGTCCGTGAGCGCGGCGAGAAGCGGTGGCTTGGCGGAGGATTCTGCGCGTGCCTGGAGCTTCGCGGCGCGGCTGACGGGAATGGCGTTCGCGTGCAGGTCCGCGCCCACGCCGCTGGCGTCAAGGATGTGCCGGAGGTCGCCTGCAAGGCCGTCGCTGAGATCAATCATCGCGTGGATGGTGAACCGCTCGGCCAGCCAGCGCGCCTCGGCCAGTCGTGGCGTGAAGTCGAGATGCCGCCCGCCCAGCGAACCGCCCAGCAGGCCGGTGACGAAGATGGCGTCGCCGGCCTTTGCGCCCGAGCGGAGCACCTGCCGGCTGCGCGGCACCGTGCCCAGCAGGGCGATGGACAGCAGCAGCCGCTCGGGATTGCTCGTCGTCTCGCCACCGACGATGGCGATGCCGTGCTGGCGGGCGAGTGCGTTCAGACCGGCGTAGATGGCCTCGATGCGCGCCGTCTCGAACTGCTGCGGCAACGCCAGCGTGACCACGGCGTGCGTGGGCGTGCCGGCCATCGCGGCGATGTCGCTGAGGCAGCGGGCGAGCGCCTTGTGCCCGATTTTCTCCGGTGGCGCATCCGGGGTGAAGTGGACGCCCTCGACGACAGCGTCGGTCTTGAAGAGCACGAGGTGGTGCGGCAGGCCGAGGTCGAGCACGGCGCAGTCGTCGCCGGCACCGGCCAGCACGGAGTCGTGCGTTGGCAGCGTGGCCTTGAGGCGGGCGATGAGGTCGAATTCCTTCACGAGGCTGGCAGCCGCCGACGTGAGGAGGCGGATGGCTTGGTGGAAACCGGAAACTTCCGCCTCCTGACCTCGGCGGCTACGGCGTGCGGGGATTTATTTGAGGTGGGTTTCACTGGAGGTTGAAGCGTCCGGCCAGTTCGCGCTGGTAGAGCAGGGCGATGAAGTTGGCCGCGTTGAACAGGCTGTGGGTCAGCATCGGTGCGAGCAGATTGCCGGTGCTTTCGTAAAGGAACACCAGCAGCAGCGCGAGAAACGTCAGCGGTATGAAGGTGGCCATGTTGGCGTGCATCAGCGCGAAGACGAGTGATGTGCCCCACAGCGCGAGCCGGGGATGGCCGCGCTGCTTGATGGCCGGGTAGAGTATGCCGCGGAACAAGACCTCCTCCACCAGCGGCGCGAGCAGGATGGCGAGGAACGCAAAGAACGCGCGCTGCTCCAGGGTTTCAGTCTGCTGAAGCGTCTGCACGAGCTGCTGTGCCTCGGGCTTGAGGTTGAGCGACTTGATTTCGTGCGCAACGAGCTGCTCATGCAGGCCCGCCAGCCCGCGCTGGGCGAAGTGCTGCAACATGAGCGTGAACGGCAGGGCGACGGCCACGCCCAGCACGCCCAGCGCGATCGTGCGGGGCAATCCGCTGGCGCGCCAGCCGAAGCCCTCGCGCCAGCCGATGCCGTGTGCGCGAAGAAACGCGGCGACCATCAGGAGCGCGCCGCCGTGCAGGACGAGGCCATTGGTGACGAGCAGGAAGAACTTTCCCTCGATGGTGTTTGCCGCCGCGCGGGGCAGGAGGGCGCTCCCTGCGAGCGAGCCGATGGAAATGACAAAGCACATGCCCGCCACCAGGCGCAGCAGCGGCTCAGTTTCCCATTTTCGTTCCGGCAACATACCCGCAGGCTAGTCTCCGGACGGCGGTGAGAGAATGGAAAAGATGCCGGACAGGGTTGGACCGTGACGAGGGCTGAAACTCAACTCAACGCCAGGGCAACCCATCACGTCCGGGTTGCCTTGGAAAAGCACCGGCTGCTCCGGCCGGCCTGCCAATTGATGAGCATCCCGAGCAGCAGGCCGCCCGCAACGAGCCCGCTCATGCTGATCGTTGCGCTGTCAATCAATCCGCCAGCGGCCAAGAGCGCCCAGGCCAGGGCGCAGACCGCCGCATAGAAGGCGCATCGCGACAGCGACCATACCCACGCCGTGTGACGGTTCATCGGGCGGACTGGAATCACCTGCCACGCTGGCACGGCCGGTCGCCACTCGATGGGTTGCGGTTCAGGCAGGGTGAACTCTGCATACAGATCATTCGCCGGCAGTTCAGAATCGCTGACACGGGTCAAAGTCAGGCCCGAAAGGAGATCGCTCGACTGGAGCTTGAACGACCACGATTTTGAGTCCGTTCCCGAACCGATGCGCATCCGAAAAGTGCCAGTAACCGATCCCTTCGCCCAGTAGGGCACGTCGGCAAGGCAGCAGAGCCGGCAAATGACCGGCGAATAGAGATGCTGCGGCGGTGGGGGCATCGCGCAGTAGGGAAAAGCTCCCTGATAACCAACCTCAAACTTGCGACGGCCAGTCATTTCCGGCAGTTCATCGCCGCCCGGCTTCAACCTGAACGTGATTATTTCCGCCCCGTCGGCAACCGCCTGATACAAGACCAGCGACACAAACCTCATGATCGGTGTCTCTCTCGCCATATCATCCAGGCCATCGCATTCGTGGTTCATGGCTGCTGTCGAGACTAGCACCGTCCGGCTCAATCCACAAACGCCGCCTCGTTCGAGACGAGGAGGATGTGGGCGAGCTTCTCCCAGGCGGTCAGATTCTTCGGTGCTTCGCTGCGGGGTTTGGTGAAGTCGGCCTTCGCGTCCCAGGCGATTTCGTAGTCGGGCGGGAGCTGTTTGGAGCGCTTCGGCAGGTCGGTGAACTTGATCTTCGGCGCCCAGTTGAAGCTGTCGCTGTTGGAGCCGGTGCGGCAGTCGGTGATGAAGTCGAGCGTGTCACCGGCTTTCACGGCCAGGCCGGCGGCCTTCAGTTCGACGGAGCTGTGGTGCGCCACGGCCTCGCCAGCCACGCCCGTCCGGCTGCTGACAATGCGGGCGCGGACGCCGTCGCCAGCGGTGATGACGTGTGCGAGCGTGCCGCTCACGGCCACCGTGCCGTCGCGGGGCGCGACCCAGCGGCGGATCGCGGAGTGCGCCTGATCCCCGCCCGGATGCCCGCCCTCGGCGCGGAGCAGGAGATGCCCCAGCTGCTTGTCCGGAAACTCGCGGCCCACCTGCCACTGGCCGCCGGCGAAGACGGCAAACGGCGTGAAATGCCTGATCCGCCTCGTGTTTTCATCGAACTCGCCGTAGCCGTAGTGCCACCCGGAATTCGGAACGGCCTCGTCAAGACCCTCGCTGGGCGCGGCAAGGAACGCCCTGGCCATCGCCACTTCATCCGCTGCGGGGCGGCGCTGATAGATCGTCTCGTAGAGGAACCGGATGCGGGCGTCGTCGGCCGTGAACTTTTTGAGGTCCTCGCGGGCGGCGAGGTCCTGTGCGAACTGCAGCACGAACGGCGAGTTCATGAGGAAGAGCGCCTGCTGCGGCACCGTGGTCTGGAAGCGCTGCGACGCGCTCACGTCCGGGCTGGCGAAGTCGAACGTGCGGAACATCGGCGGGAGGTTCTGGCGGTCAATGTAGCCGAAGACCGTGCGCCGGGCGGGGAAGGGCCGCGCGGTCAAATCCACGGGCAGGCCGCCCGGCGTGAGGTCAAGCTTGCCGGACGCGGACAGCAGCGAGTCTCGGAGCTGCTCGAAGTCCAGGCGCTGGCGGTTGAACTTCCACAGCAGCGAATTTGCGGGGTCGGACGCTGCGCACTCGGCGCGGGTGTTGCTCGCCTGCTGGTAGGTCGCGGAGAGCAGGATGAGCCGGTGCAGCTTCTTGAGGCTCCAGCCATCCGCCATGAAGCGCGTGGCCAGCCAGTCCAGCAGCTCCGGGTGCGTAGGCGGTTCGGTGCGGACGCCGAAATCGCTGGGCGTGCGGACCAGGCCCTGGCCGAAGTGCCAGCCCCAGACGCGGTTCACGAAGACGCGCGCCGTGAGCGGGTTGTCCCGGCTGGCAATGGCCCGGGCCATTTCGAGACGGCCGCTGCTCTTCGCGGGAAACGCGTCAATTTTGCCCGGAGAGGCGACCTGGATGAACGAGCGGTCCACACTCGGGCCTCGATTGCCGGGATTGCCACGCAGGAAGATGTAGGGATGTGTCGGCGAAGGATTGTCCACCAGGGCCATCGCGCGGGGCGGCGCGCCGGGATGCGTGGCATCCACCTCGTCCACCCTGGCCTTCAACTGGCGGAGGCGTGGGCGGGCGTCTTCGAGCAAGGCGTCATTTTCCGGTGCCGGCAGATTCGGCGGTGCATCGGGGGCGCGCAGGGCGAGCCGCAACGACTCCTTGTTCTTGTCGGCGTGCGGCGTGGCGGCGTCGGCGTCGGTGAAGAGCTTGCCGTAGCGCTCGGCGACTTCCTTCATGGTCTTGGGGGCGGTTTGAAACGCGGCGGCGACCAGCGGATGGAGAGGGCCCAATTGTGGATTGCGAATATCTAGCTTCGCGGCTTCGCCCGTGAACTTGTCATCCGGCAGCTTTGCGTAGGCGTGCCAGAGGGACCACACGGAGTCCGGGGTTTTTGCGCTGGCGGACCTGGCGAGATGGTCCTGCCAGCGGCGCACGACGGCGGGGACGAGCTTGTGCTCCTGAAAATACTTGTCGCGATTCTGCCGGGAAGCGCTGCTGGAAGCCCGCACCACCTTTGGGTCCACCTCGTCGGCGGCGAAGAGGTAGTCGGCGGTGCGCTTGCGGAGCTGTGCAAGCTGCGCGTCGAGCTGCGTGACCCGGTATTTTTCCAGCTCGTCCTCGTGCTTTTTCTTCTCAACCAGATAGGCGGCGTGCTGCGCCGGGTCGGGCTTCATGCCGAGCAGGGGCTTCTCCACCGGCTCCTGGCTGGAGGCAAACACGCCGTAAATCCCGTAATACTCGCGCATCGAAACGGGGTCGTATTTGTGGTCGTGGCAGCGGGCGCATTGGGCGGTCAGGCCCATCGTGCCACGCGTCACCACGTCGATGCGGTCGTCAATGATGTCGTGGGGGTTGTTCAGGAACCGCCGGCCCAGCGTGAGGAAGCCGAGTCCCGCGAGCGCGTGCTTGTCTTCGCCGAGCGGTAGCTGGTCGGCGGCGATCTGCTCGATGAGGAAACGGTCGTAGGGCGTGTCTTCGTTGAAACTGCGGATGACGTAGTCGCGGTAGGTATAGCTGAAGGCGAAGCGGCGCTGCTCGTCGCCGGCGAGGTAGCCCTTCGTGTCCGCGTAGCGCGCCACGTCCAGCCAGTGCCGGCCCCAGCGCTCGCCGTAGCGCGGCGAGGCCAGGAGTTTGTCCACGAGCTTCGCAAAGGCGTCGGGTGATTTGTCCGCGACGAAGGCCTCCACCTCCGCCATCGAGGGCGGCAGGCCGTGCAGGTCGAAATAAACTCGCCGGATGAGTGTGCGTCTGTCAGCGGGCGGGGAGAGCGACCAGCCCTTCGGCGCGAGCCTGGCGAGGACGAAGGCGTCGATTGGACTTTGAACCTTGAACTTTGAACCTTGAGCTTGAGGAACCTTCGGATCCTTCACCGGCTGGAAAGCCCAGTGGTTCTTCACCGCAGCGGGATCGGAGAGCGGCGGGCCTGAGTGCTGGGCGGTGCGCGGGTCGGGAGCGCCCAGCCGGACCCACTCCTCGAAGAGCGCGACTTGTTGCGAGGAGAGTTTTTTCCCCTTCGGCGGCATCTGCAGATCCTTGTCCGTGTAACGGATGGAGCGGATGAGGAGGGACTTGTCAGGGTCGCCTGGAATGATGGCCGGGCCGTTTTCGCCGCCCTTGGTCCAGCCGGCGCGGGTGTTGAGGGCAAGGCCGCCCTTGGGCTTTTCAGACGCTCCGCCATCGTGGCATTTGAGACAGTGCTCGATGAGGAGCGGGCGGATTTTGTTCTCGAAGAAGTCGTGGCCGACGACGGAGTCGGCGGCGCGCGCGCGAAGTGCGAACACGCTGGCGATCAGTGCGAGGCGAACAACTGAAATCATTTTGGTCATGCGTCCGGGCCAGTTTAACGTCGGGCGGGAGAAAGCCAACCGCCGCGCTGGCTAGTGGGCGACGCGGCGGAGCGCCGGACTATTCGGAAGAAGACTGCCTGCCCGCGAATGATGCGAATGAACGCGAATGAAAAACAGACTGAATCCGGACCAGCTGCGCCTTTCATTCGGGTTCATTCGCATCATTCGCGGGCAGCTCTTCCTTCCCGCCCACGAGCACGACGAACTCGCCTTTCAGCGAACGTTTCTGGAGGAGGGCGATCAGGGCGGCGGGCCTGCCACGCAGGAACTCCTCGAATTTTTTTGTCAGTTCGCGAGCGAGCACGACTGTGCGGTCCGGGAAAACCTCGTTCAATTCGCCGAGCAGCTTTTCGATGCGATACGGCGATTCGTAGAGCGCAAGCGTGCCGGCGAAGTTCTTCAACGCTTCAAGCTGCTTGCGCCGCTGGCCGGACTTGTGGGGCAGGAAGCCGATGAAGTGAAACTCATCCGTCGGCAGCCCGCTGGCCGTCAGCGCCGCGACGAGCGCGCACGCGCCCGGCACCGCCTCGACGCGCAGCCCCGCCGCCACCGCCGCGCGCACGACGCGCTCGCCGGGATCGCTGATGCCGGGCGTGCCGGCGTCGGTGACAAGCGCCACCTTTTCGCCGCACCTGAGCCGCTGGATGATTTCCTCGGAGCGCTTCGCCTCGTTGAACTGGAAGTAGCTCAACATCGGCTTGGAAATCTCAAAGTGCTTGAGCAACTGTCCCGTTCGCCGCGTGTCCTCCGCGGCCACCACGTCGCATTCCCGCAGCACGCGCAGCGCGCGCAGCGTGATGTCCTCCAGGTTGCCGATGGGCGTGGCGACGAGGTAGAGCGTGCCGGGCGTGAGCGGCGGCAGCGCGCGTCCCGTGGCCGTGGCCGGGCTGGAAGGCTCCGCGCTCACAGCAGGTGGCCGAGCTTCTCGCGCTTCGTTTTGAGGTAGCGCTCGTTGTGCGGGTTGGGCTTCACGCGGATGGGCAGCTGCTCGACGACCTGCAAACCGTAGCCTTCGAGGCCGACGATTTTCTTCGGGTTGTTCGTCAGCAGGCGGATCGTCTTGAGGCCGAGGTCGCAGAGGATTTGCGCGCCCAGGCCGTATTCGCGCAGGTCCATGCCGAAGCCGAGCTTCTGATTGGCCTCCACCGTGTCGAGGCCGTTTTCCTGCAGTTTGTAGGCTTGAATCTTGGCTCCCAGCCCGATGCCTCGGCCTTCCTGCCGCATGTAGAGAATCACGCCCCGGCCCGCGTCGCTGACCTGCTTCATCGCCTGCTGGAGCTGCGGCCCGCAATCGCACCGGCGCGAGCCGAAGACATCGCCGGTGAGGCATTCGCTGTGGACGCGCACGAGCACGTTCTTGTGGCCGGCGACGTCGCCCTTCACGAGTGCGACATGGTGCTGGCCGTCTGTGCGCGAGCGGTAGAGGTGCAGATTGAAATCACCGTAGTCCGTGGGCATCTGCACCACTTCGATGCGGTCGACGAGCTTCTCGCGCGAACGTCGGTGGCTGATGAGGTCCGCGATGGAGCAGATCCGGAGCTTGTGTTTGCGGGCGAACTTCCGCAGCTCCGGCAGGCGCGCCATCGTGCCGTCGTCGGCCATGATTTCGCAGATGACGCCGATGGGCCGCGATCCGGCGAGCCGCACCAGATCCACCGCCGCCTCCGTGTGGCCGGCGCGCTGGAGCACACCGCCGGGCTTGGCCCGGAGCGGAAAGACATGGCCCGGCTGCACGAGGTCGTCGGGCAGGGCCGTCGGATCGGCCATGATCCGGATGGTCTTCGCGCGGTTGGCGGAGCTGATGCCCGTCGTGATGTCGTGCGCGGCGCCAACG
>JBAYGL010000007.1:0-28575 GCA_041666725.1 Limisphaerales bacterium | reverse complement strand
CGGCCATCATGACCTTCAAGCCCGGCGCACACCGGTGCGAGCTCGTGGCCGAAATCAACGGCATCAAATTCGTCAACGACTCGAAGGCCACCAATCTCGATGCCGTGGCCAAGGCGCTGCAAACCATGCCCGCCGCGCAGCCCGGCGAACCCAACGTTTTGCTCATCGCCGGCGGCCGCGACAAGGGCCTTGATTATCACGATCTCGGGCCGCTTCTGGCGCAACGCGTGAAACATGCCTTCCTGCTCGGCGAGACGCGTGAAAAGCTCCGTGCATCCTGGAGTCTCTTTACCCCTTGCACGCTGGTGGATTCATTGCTAGAAGCGGTCAACGAAGCCGTGAAAATTGCGGCCTCCGGCGACGTTGTTTTGCTCTCTCCGGCCTGTTCGAGCTTTGACCTGTTTCGCGATTACCGCCACCGGGGTGAAGTGTTTCAACAGGCGGTCGGGCAGTTGCAGCGCACAAGTAATGGCGGTGTCGCCGCCGACGGCCCCACGAATGGGGGCGGTCGGAAAGCTGGTTGAGAAGAGAAAATGTGTCGCAGGACCGAACTGAAAGTTTTTTGCAGAATTAACAAAATAATTTCGCCGGGGACTGGCCAGCTCTGGCGAGCCGAACAACGCAGCCACCAAAGCATCATCAACGCACCATCATGAGCACTCCGAATCCGTCCAGCCCGCAAGGCTCGCTCCTTGAGCAAAAAGCCAACCGGAAGACCAACCTCCCCGTCATCGTCGCCATCTTCGTGGGCGCGCACCTAGTTCTTGCGGCTGGCATCCTGATGGCCGGCTGCAAGCCCGAGACCAAGTCCGAGGCGAAGAAGGCGCCCGAGCCGGTCCTGCCGCCGATCACGCCGCCCGCCGACCTCGGTTCGCCCGTCGCACCCGCGCCCGGCACGCCGGGTGGAGTTGGGACGCTGCCGCCCATCGGCGGCGCGCCGATGCCCGGACCGGGTGTGGCTGGGATCGCTCCGCTGCCGAGCGCGCCGGTCGCGCCGGCACCTGCGCCGTCCCTCGCTCCCATCATGCCGCCGCCAGCAGCCCCGGTCACGCCGGAGCCGGCGCCCGCAGCCCCCGTGACCGGCGAGGCGAAAATCCACGTAGTCGCGAAAGGTGATTCCTTCTCCACGATGGCCAAGAAACATGGCGTCGGCGTGAAGGCCATCGAAGCCGCGAACCCTGGCGTGGACTCCGCCAAACTGAAGATCGGCCAGAAGATCAACATTCCTGCCGGCACGCCGAAGGCGGCGAAGAGCGGCGGGACCACGGCTGCCGCTGCACATGACTCCGACGGCGCTTACACCGTCAAGTCCGGTGACAATCTCGGCAAGATTGCCAGGAGCCACGGCACGACGGTCGCCAAACTCCGCGAGGCAAACGGCCTGAAGACAGACCAGATCAAGGTCGGCCAGAAGCTCAGGATGCCCGCAGGCGGTGGAAAGAAATCCAGCAGCGAGCCGGCGAACACGGCTCCCATGCCGAAAGCCGACGCCGTGCCCGCGCTGCCTCCGACACTGCCGCCGTTGAGCGAGCCGCCCCCTGCCCCGAAGCCTCCCGGCCAGTTCTGAGCTGACGAAAATTCCACAACCAAACCACCCCAATCACCGATGCACCGGCTGACTGGCGACGATGGGACGAGAGCGTGGCACGGAGTGCCGCCACGCTCCGTCCCGTCGGTGGGCGGTTGCGCGCAGCGGAGCAGGATTACGATTACGAGCTGGATTCGCCGCAGGCGCGTTGCTCCGGCTCTTAATCCTGACATCGATCCTGCTCCCATCCACTTTTTTCCATGACCATCCGCCGCATTGCCACCCTCTTCGCCTGCTGTGTCGCGGCCCTGCTCGCGACCGGGTTGGTGATGCTCTACAGCGCGAGCATGACGCAACAGGGCGAGGCGTTCCTCATCAAGCAGTCCATCTTCGCGGCCATCGGTCTGGTCGCGTGCTGCGTGATGGCGGCGCTGGACTATCGGTGGCTGCGTAAGCTCATCTGGCCCGGCCTCATCCTTTCATGCCTGCTGCTGGCTTTCACCGCGCTAAAAGGCCGCGAGATCAACGGTGCCCGCCGCTGGATTGAGTTTCACGGCTTCACCTTCCAGCCGTCGGAACTCGCCAAGGTCGTCGTCATCGCGATGCTGGCGCACTACGCCTGCATCCGCCGCGAGCGCATGAAGGAATTTCTTCACGGCATCGTGATCCCCGGCGCGCTGGCAGGCTGTGCCCTTGTGCTCGTGCTGGCCGGCAAGGACTTCGGCACCACGATGCTCCTCGGTCTGGTCGTGTGGCTTGTTCTGCTCATCGCCGGAGCGCGTCCCGCGTATCTCGTTCCGCTGGGAGTTGCGGCCTTTGCCCTCATCTGCGCGCTGCTCATGTGCAACGAGAACCGCCGCACGCGCATTGATGCCTGGCTGCATCCGGAAAAATACGCGAAGACCATCGCCTACCAGCAGCTTCAGGCCAAATACGCCCTCGGCTCCGGCGGAACGTCCGGCCTTGGCCTTGGCAATGGCCGGCAGAAAATCGACTTTGTCCCCGAGCATCACACGGATTTCATTTTCTCCATCATCGGAGAAGAGCTGGGCCTGGCCGCCACGCTCGGCCTGCTCGCCGCCTATGGCCTGCTCTGCTGGTGCGGCCTGAGCATTGCGTGGCGCGCGAGCGATCTGTTCGGCCAGCTGCTTGTCATCGGCATCACCTTCCTCATAGGCGTCCAGGTCTTCATCAACGTCGGCGTCGTCACAATGGTGCTTCCGAACAAGGGGCTGACACTGCCGTTCATCAGCTACGGCGGCTCGAACCTCGTCATGCTGCTCGCCTCCGCCGGTCTCGTGCTCAGCGTCGCGCGCCGCGCCACCGACAAGCCGCTCGTTGTCGCCGCGCCGCTCGACGACAACCCCTTCACCGCCCTCCCCCGGCACACCTGATGCACCGCGCTCCGGAAAAACCTCTCGTTGCCATCGCCTGCGGTGGCACGGGCGGGCACCTGTTTCCGGGCCTGGCGGTCGCCGGCGAACTGTTGCGCCGCGATTGCGATGTGCAGCTGCTCGTCTCGCCCAAGGAAGTGGACCAGCAGGCCGTCCGTGCAGCGAGCGACCTGCAAGTCGCCACGCTCCCTGCCGTCGCTCTGCAGGGCAACCTGTTCGCTTTCGTCGGCGCATCCCTCGCCTCGTATCAGGCTGCGAAGAAGCTCTTCGCCTCCCGTCCGCCACGCGCCGTGCTCGCGATGGGCGGCTTCACCAGCGCTCCGCCCGTCATGGCTGGAAAGAAGCTTGGTGCGAAAACCTTTATGCACGAGTCGAACACCATTCCCGGCCGCGCGAACCGCTGGCTCGCGCATGTCGTGGATGAGGCGTTTGTCGGCTTCCCGCAGGCTGCGAGCCGGCTCTGGATTCAGCGCCACGTCGTCACCGGCACGCCGGTTCGGGAGCCGTTCGTGCGGGCTGACGCGGCGAGCTGCCGCATGGCGCTCGGTCTCGATCCGAAGCGTCCCACGCTCGTCATCACCGGCGGCAGCCAGGGCGCGACCGGACTGAACAATCTCGTCCTCGGTGCGTTGCCCGGGCTGATCGCTCGCCATCCCGATCTTCAATTCGTCCATCTGACGGGAGCAAACGATGTGGAGAGGGCGCGTGCCGCATACAAATCCAGCATCCAGCATCCAGCATCCGGCATCCGCTTTCTGGTCCAGCCGTTCCTGACGGAGATGGAACTCGCCCTCGGCGCAGCCACGCTGGTGATCAGCCGGGCCGGGGCTTCCTCACTCGCCGAACTTGCCGCCATGCGCGTTCCGGCGGTGCTCGTCCCGCTGCCCACTTCCGCCGACGACCATCAGCTCTGCAACGCCCGCGCCTTCACCGACACCGGCGCGGCCCGCTGGCTGAACCAGCGCACAACTTCGCCCGCGCAGTTTGTCGCGCTCGTTTCGGATTTGCTCACCAACGCCGCCGCCCGCACGCAGATGCAAGCCGCGCTCGCCCGGTGGCATCAGCCCGCCGCGGCTGCGGACATCGCCGAGCACATCCTCCGCGCCTGTGGACTGCCCATCACCGTCAACGACACTGCCGAAGCCGAGTGGCAGCCCCCCGCGCGCTTCCGCAAACCGGTAGGGCGAGACTCCGTCGAGCCCCATTCCGAGCGGAGCGAGGCGAGCGCAGCGAGCATCACCGACCGCGCCCACCGCACCGAGATGCTCGCTTCGCTCGCGCCGACTCCGTCGGCAAATGGGGTTCGACGGAGTCTTACCCTGCCGACCGGAACGCTCGTCACGCCATGACCGCCCTCGCTCCAGAGCCAGTCACGCCCGCCGGCGACATCGCGGCGGAACTCGCCGCGCTGCTCGCACCCGCGAGCGTGCTGCGGCGCAACGAGCCGCTGGCCAGGCGCACCACGCTGCGCGTCGGCGGTCCGGCGGAGATCTATGTCGAGCCGGCAGACGAGTCCGATCTGGCCAGGGTGCTTCGCTTCTGCCGCGCGCATGACGTGCCGTTCTTCCTGCTCGGGCGCGGTTCGAACCTGCTCATCCGCGACGGTGGCATTCGCGGCGTCGTGATTCACCTCGGCGCGCCGGTCTTCTCGCAGATCGAAGCGGACGGAGAACGGCTTCGTTGCGGCGCCGGAGCGAAGCTGAAGGACATTGCCCTCGCAGCAAAACGCCACGGACTCGGTGGCCTGGAATTTCTCGAGGGCATCCCGGGCAATCTCGGCGGTGCGCTCCGCATGAACGCCGGGGCGATGAACGGCTGGACTTTCGATGCCGTCGAGTCGCTGCGTTTCATGGACTACGAAGGCGTCGCGCACGAGCGCGCAGCGCGGGACGTCGAAACGACTTATCGGAGCTGTCCGCTCCTCAAGTCCGCCGTGGCGCTCGGTGCGGTGCTGAAGGGCCATCCCGCGCCGCGCGAGCAAATCGAGGTGAAACTCGCCGAGTGCCAGCAGAAGCGCTGGACTTCGCAGCCCAAGGAACCGAGCGCCGGCTGCATCTTCAAGAACACGAAGACCGTTCCCGCCGGCAGGCTCGTGGATGAACTCGGCCTCAAGGGCACGCGCGTCGGCGGCGCGGTGGTGTCGGACGTGCATGGCAATTTCATCATCAACGACGGCACGGCCACCGCGCGCGATGTGCTGGCGCTGATCGAAGTCGTCCGCCGCGCCGCCCGTGAGCGGCGCGGCATCGAGCTGGAAACCGAGGTGGAAATCATCGGTGAGGACTGACCATGTCTGAAAAGCTGAACATCACCGTCATGCTGGGCGGCCCGTCCGCCGAGCGCGAAGTGTCGCTTCGTTCGGGAGCGGCGGTGGCGGCCGCGCTGCGTTCGCTCGGACACACGGTTCACGAACTTGATCCCAAAGGACCGGGCCAGTGGAGCCTGCCCGCCGGCACGGAGGTGGTCCTCCTCGCACTGCACGGCACCTATGGCGAGGACGGCACGGTGCAGCGGGAGCTCGACCAGATGAAGGTGCCTTACACCGGGTGCGACCCGGAGGCGAGCCGGCTGGCGTTTGACAAGGTGCTCACCAAGCAGAAGTGCGTGGCCTGCGGTGTGCCGACGGCGAAGTTCATGACGTTCAAGTCGGCGGACGCGACGTGGCCCGACGGCTGGCAGACGCCGGTTGTTCTCAAGCCCGTGAGGCAGGGCAGCAGCGTGGGCCTTCAGTTCGTGGATTCACCTTCGGAGTTTCCGGCGAAGCTTGCCGAAGCGCTGAAGTTCGACACCGAGGTGCTCATGGAGGAGCGCATCGTTGGGCGCGAGACGACGGTGGGCATCCTTGCGGGCCGCGCGCTGCCGGTTGTGGAAGTGCGGCCCAGGCAGGGCTCCTACGACTACCAGAACAAATACACCGCCGGCGCGACGGAATACTTCTGCCCGGCGGACTTCGATGCGATGACCAGCGCGCGCATCCAGGACGCGGCGCACGCGGCGTTCAATGCCATCGGCGGCCGCGACTACGCGCGGGTGGACGTGATGGTGCGCGCGAACGGCGACCCCGTGGTGCTCGAAGTCAACACGCTGCCCGGCATGACCGAAACGAGCCTGCTGCCCAAGGCCGCCGCCGCCGCGGGCCTGAGCTATGCGGAGCTTTGCCAGATGATGGTGGACCTCGCGCTGAGGCGCGGGACGGGGTCCTGCTGAACCAACGATTGCCATGTTCCGAAAACTGTTACGCCTCTTCAAAAGCAGCAACCGCCGCCTCCGCAGCGAGAACGAGAACGTGCTGCGGGTGAAGCTCCGCACCGACCAGCTTCATGCCGCCCGCACGCGTTTTGTGATGCAGGTGCTGACGGTGCTGTTCGGCACGGCGGTCGTGCTCTTCCTCGGCTGGCGGGGCGTGGACTGGGCGGTGCGCGAGTTTGTCACCGAGAACCCGGCCTTTGCGACGAAGACGATCGACCTCCAGACCGAGGGCGTGCTGACGACCGAGGCGCTGCGCAAGTGGGCCGGCGTCCACGTCGGCGAGAACCTGATGAACCTCGACCTCGCCCGCATCAAGCGCGACCTCGAGCTTGTGCCGCTCATCCAGTCCGCCGCCGTCGAGCGCGTGCTGCCGGACACCCTTCGCATCCGCGTGACTGAGCGCGTGCCGGTGGCGCAGGTCGCCGTGCTCCGTCCGAGCGCGGGCGGACGTTACACGACGGTCATCCACCTGCTCGACGCCACGGGGTTTGTGATGCTTCCGCCCGACCGCACGATGGTCGCGGACCCGACGGCGCTGCAGATCGACTGGCTGCCCGAGTTGCGCGGCGTAAATGACGTGGATCTCAAACTGGGGCGGCAGGTCGAGTCGGCGCAGGTGCGCGCGGCTCTGCGGCTGCTGGCGCACTTCGAACGGTCGGTCATGTTCGGGCGCTCGGACATCCGCCGCGTGGATGTCTCGGGTCTGGAGGTGCTGACCGCAACGACGTCAGGCAGGAGTGAAATCACCTTTTCTTCGCACCGCGATTTCGACATGCAGCTCCGCCGCTGGCGCGCCGTGCAGGACGTGGCCACGCAGCAGGGCAAGGTCATTTCCACTCTTGATGTTTCCGTTTCCCAGAATGTGCCGGCCCGCTGGGTTGAGGCGGGGTCCGTCCCCCCCCCGCCCGCCAAGCCGGCCAAACCCGCCCCATACCGGAGGAAAAATGCTTAACCTCTTCTTCCCAGAAAAACACACGGTCATCGTCGGCCTCGAAATCGGCACGGCGAAGGTGGCCGCCGTCGTGGGCGAGGTCACCGAGTCCGGCGGCGTCAACGTCATCGGCATCGGCCAGTGCGCGTCGCGCGGCGTGCGCAAGGGCGAGGTGGTCAATGCTGATCTCGCCGCCGAGGACGTGCGCAACGCCATCGTCGAGGCCGAGAAATCCGCCGACGTCGAGATCGGCAGCGTCTATCTGAGCGTGACGGGCAGCCACCTCACGAGCCTCAACACCCACGGAGTTTTCAGCGCCACGTCCGATGACCACGAGATTTCCCCGCCGGACGTGAACGAGGTGCTCGCGAACGCGAAGGTTTTCAACCGTCCGTCCGAGAACAGCGTGCTGCACGCCATCCGCCAGCATTTCACGCTCAACGGCCAGGCGGGCATCACCGACCCCGTCGGCATGCTCGGCGGCAAGCTCGAGCTGGACATGCATGTCGTCCACGGTGCGACGACGCGGTTGCAAAACCCGATGCGCGTCGTGAAGGGGATCAACCTTGAAGTCGAGGAGCTGGTCTTCAGCGGCCTGGCGTCGTCGCTCGCGTTGCTGGACAACGAGCAGAAGCACATGGGCGTGCTGGTCGTTGATTTCGGCGCGGGCACGACTGAATACGTGGTTTACGCGGACGGCGTCACCAAGCACACCGGCATCCTCGCCGTGGGCGGCGACCATGTGACGAACGACCTGTCCTACGGTTTGCGCATGGCCCCGGCGCGCGCGGCGCTGCTCAAGCGCGAGCACGGTGCGGCGACCATCGAGGGCTCGGCGGGCCAGACGCTCACGCTTACGAGCGAGAACGGCTTCCCCGACCGGCGCGTGAACCTGGAACACCTTCGCCGCATCATGGTGACGCGGCTGGAGGAGACGTTTCAGCTCATTGACGAGGACATCGGTGAAAGGGGTTTTCACGACCAGCTGCGCGCGGGCGTGTGCCTCTGCGGCGGCGGTGCGCGCATCCGTGGAATTGAGCAGCTCGCCAGCGAAATCTTCGGCCTGCCCGCGGCACTCGGCCGCGCGAACGCGGTGGGCGGACTGCGCTCCGCGACCGACGATCCCGAACTCGCCACGGCCGTGGGCCTCGTGAAATACGGCGCGATGCGCCAGAAGGGCCAGCAGCGCGTCGGCTTGGTCGGGAAGCTCAAAAACTTCGCCGGCTCACTCGGATTGTTTTGATGAACACAAGATTCTGGATTCTGGATGTCCGATGCCGGATGGCGAAAGCCGTCCGGACGCGGCGCACCTGTCCAGCATCCAGTATCCAGCATCCATCATCGGCTCCTCAACCCGCCACCGCCCATGACCTCGACTGAAACCATCCCCGCCGCAGCTCCGGTCAGGAAGCAGCTCACCATCAAAGTGTTTGGCGTCGGCGGCTGCGGCGGCAACGTCGTGGCGCAGATCCACGACGCCGGCTTTGCGGATGCGCAGATGATCGTGCTGAACACCGATTCTCAGGCGCTCGCGCAGTGCCGGCTGCCGCACAAGTTCAATCTCGGACTGAAGCTCAACGGCGGCCTCGGCGCGGGCGGCGATCCCGAGCGCGGGCGCGCGGCGGCGGAGGAGGACGAGGCGCGGCTGCGCGAGCTGTGCACCGGGGTGGACATGGTCTTCATCTGCGCGGGCCTGGGCGGCGGCACGGGCACGGGTGCCGGGCCGGTGCTGGCGCGCGTGGCGAAGGAGTGCGGCGCGCTGTCGCTGGCGTTTGTCACGCTGCCGTTTGATTGCGAGGGGC
Source organism: Limisphaerales bacterium (assembly GCA_041666725.1). Classification (GTDB taxonomy): domain Bacteria; phylum Verrucomicrobiota; class Verrucomicrobiia; order Limisphaerales; family SXTU01; genus SXTU01. The sequence goes on along the minus strand of JBAYGL010000007.1, from coordinate 19,671 downwards.
CGAAGCGCATGCGCCAGGCCCGGCTGGGTCTGGAGGCGTTCAAGGCCGCCGCCGACGGCGTCATCTGCCTGCCGAACCAGAAGGTCTTCAAGCTGATCGACGAGAACACCAGCGTCATCGAGACCTTTTCCACGACGAACGAGCTGCTCGCGCAGGGCGTGCGCGGCATCTGGCAGCTCGTGACACGGGTGGGCTTCATCAACATTGATTTCGCCGACCTTTGCGCCGTGGTTCGCGACCGGCATTCGGAGAGTTCCTTTGCCAGCGCGGAGGCGACCGGGCCGCATCGCGCGAAGGAGGTCGTCGAGAAACTGCTTGCGAACCCGCTGCTCGACGGCGGCGCGGCGCTCGGCGAGGCCGACGCGCTGCTCGTGAGCCTCATGGGCGGCCCCAGCCTCTCCATGGCCGAGGTCAACCGCGTGATGGAACAAATCAACCGGCACGCCGGGAACGCGCACCTCACGATGGGCGCGGCGATCGAGGATGTGCTGGGCGACCGCCTGACGGTCACGCTCGTCGCATCCCGTTTGAGTTCCCACGCCGCCGACCTGCCCGGGGACGTGGAGATGGAGAGGCACGAGCCGGTGCCGACGCCGCGAACGGGTTCGGACTTCGATCTGCTCGGTGCGGCGATTGCGACCAAGCCTGTCGCCCGCACTGCTGCTTCCGCAGCGGAACCGGAACCGGAACCGGTGGCCGTGGCGGTGGCCGAGCCCGCGCCTGCGGAGGCGGCTCCTTCGCCGGTGGCCACGTCGCGTTCCTGGCGCTCGCGCAAGAAGATCAAGGCCGTGCATCCCGAGCTGCAACTGGAGACCGTGACCAAGGGACCCTTCGAACACAGCGAGCCGACGTTGATAAACGGCGTGGACCTTGATGTGCCGACCTTTGTGCGGCGCGGCATGGTGATGAATTAAGGCAGGGCAGGGGGAGCATCGCGTCCGGCCATTTTTTGGCTTTCTTTGCAAACAGGTTGCCGGCACGAAGCCGGGCTTTTGCCGAAGGGCGTTGAAGAGGTTTGATGTTTGCCACCATCTGCTTGCGCCCCTCCGGTGTTGACACTTGGACCGCACACGCAAACGATGGGGCCATGAATATTACCCCCGATTCCACACCATCGTCTCGTCGTGATTTCATCAAAGCCACCGGTGTCGTAGTCGGGGCGAGCGCCCTCTCCGGCGTCGTGCTTCCGCACGTCCACGCGGCGGGCAGCGATCAGATCTCCGTGGCCCTGGTCGGTTGTGGCGGCCGCGGCGGCGGCGCGGCGGGCAACGCCATGTCGCAGAGCGGCCCGCCCAAGCTCGTCGCGATGGCGGATGTTTTCCAGCACCGGCTCGACAGCGCCTACAACGCCCTCAAGGGCAAGTTCAAAGACCAGGTGGATGTGCCGGACAACCGCAAGTTCATCGGCTTCGATGCCTACAAGGGCGCGATTGATTCGCTGAAGAAGGGCGACGTCGCCATCTTCACCACGCCGCTGGCGTTCCGCTGGGTGCATTTCAAATACGCCATCGAGAAGGGCATCAACGTGTTCATGGAGAAGCCCGTGACCTCGGACGGCCCGACCTCGCGCCGGATGCTGGAGCTGAACAAGCTCGCAAAGGAGAAAAACCTCAAGGTCAGCGTCGGCCTCATGTCGCGCCACAAGAAGTGCCTGCAGCAGCTCCACCAGCGCATCCACCAGGACAAGGAGATCGGCGACGTGATGTTCATGCGTGGCTACCGCATGCAGGGGTTGCTTGGCTCGGCCTTCTCGGAGAAATACCCCGGCAAGGACAACAGCCTGCCGGGCAAACCCAGCGAGCTGATGTGGCAGATCTCCCGCTTCCACAGCTTCATCTGGGCCTCCGGCGGCGGCTACAGCGACTTCAACATTCATCAAATTGACCACCTCTGCTGGATGAAGAGCCCGCCGGGACAATTCCTCTGGCCCGTCAAGGCCCAGGGCGTCGGCGGGCGCACCTACCGCACCAGTCCGGACGGCAAGCCCTACGTGGACCAGAACTTCGACTCCTACTCGGTCGAATACACGTTCGAGGACGGCGCGAAGCTCTACATGGACGGCCGCTGCATGCTCGGTGCGGTGCCGATGTATCAAAGCTTCGTTCACGGCACGAAGGGCATGGCCATCGCGGCCAAATCCGGCGACTGCAACGGGCCTTCCAGCACGTTCAAGGGGCATGTCACTTCGCGCGACAGCCTGCTGTGGACGTCCGACGCCAAGATGGCGGACGATCCGTATTTCAACGAGTGGCAGGTGCTCACCGATGCCATCCGCAACGACAAGCCGCACAACGAAGTGGACCGGGGCGTCATGGGGAGCCTCGTCACGTCGCTCGGCCGCTACGCCGCGCACACCGCGCAGGAAGTCACCCTGGATGAAATGCTCAACCACGAGCATGAATACGCGCCCGGCGCGGACAAGCTCACGTTCGACTCGCCCGCACCCGTGCAGGCGGACGCCAACGGTTTCTATCCCGTTCCCGAGCCCGGCAGGAAGACGAAGCGCGAGTATTGAGCCGCCGGGACCTTGCGGTCGCTGACTGTTTGGCCGGGCTGCGTTGACATTTCGAACGGATTGCGCCGGGATTTGAGTCCGCATGGGCATTGTTTCTGATCCGACAATCAAGGCAGCCGCCCCGGTGCCAGTGGAGGTCGCTCCGCGTCTGCTTGTGGTGGACGACGAGCCGGACAACCTGGAGCTGCTCTGTCGCCTGTTCCAACGCTCCGGCTACGAGGTGTTCCCCGCCGCCAATGGCCGAGACGCGCTGCGACTGGCATCAGAGCTGAAGCCCGACCTGGTGCTTCTGGATGTGATGCTGCCGGACTTGAACGGGCGCGAAGTCTGCCGCCACATCAAGTCCGACCCCGCCCTGGTGGATGTGTTTGTCACGCTCATCTCCAGCATTGAAATCTCCCCGGACAGCAAGGTCGCGGGGCTGGGGTGCGGTGCGGACGACTACGTTGCCCGCCCCATTGCCAACCGCGAGCTGGTGGCCCGTGTGCATGCGCACATCCGCATCCAGCGCGCGCTCATGGCCCGGCGGCTTGCGGAGGAGCGGCTCGCGCAACTCAACCAGACCCTCGAAGAGCGCGTGATCGAGCGCACCGCCGAACTGGCCGTTGCCAACGAGCAGCTGCGCGGCGAGATCGTTGCCCGCCGGGCGAGCGAGGCGCGCTTCGAGTCGTTCATGGAGCACTCGCCCGCCTTTGCGTGGATCAAGGATGAACGGCTTCGCTACGTTTACATGAACCCGCGCGCCTGCCGGTTTCTCCGCCGGACGCCCGCCGAAGTGCTGGCCCGCACGGACCGGCAGATTTTCCCCCGCGACGTGGCCCGGCTTTTGAGGGCGAATGACCTCGCGGTGATGGAGCACGGAGCGAGCGTGGATGTCGTGGAGAATCTGACGTCGACATCCGGTGATCCGCGCTTTTTTTGGACCCTCCGCTTTCCGCTCTGCGACGCCGCCGGGCGGCGTTATGTGGCGGGGATGGCGGTGGACATCACCGAAAAGGTCCGCGCCGAAGAAGCCGTCCGTGCGTTGCCGCATCGCATCATCGAGGCCCAGGAAACCGAGCGGCGGCGGGTGGCGCGCGAACTGCACGACGGGGTGAGCCAGCTGCTCGCATCGGTCCGGTTCCGGCTTCAGGCGGTCGAGTCGTGGCTGCGGGAGAGTGCGGACTCCCCGTTGCGTCGCGAGATGGAGCGGATGAACAGCTACCTCACTTCGGCGATGCATGAGGTCCGCGCCATTTCACATAATCTCCGCCCCCGCGAACTGGATGACCTCGGGCTCGTCGCGGCCATCCGGAGCGCGACGAATGAGCTGGCCGGGCGCTCGTCCCTGCGGGTCGAATGCCGCATGGCGCGCCTGTCCCGGCGTTTGTCGCCGGAGATCGAGCTTGCGCTCTACCGCATCTTTCAGGAGTCGCTGGCCAACATCCTGAAGCACGCCGGGGCGGGGCGCATTGTCGTTCAACTGCGCCGGGAGGCCGGCGGCGTCACCCTGAAGGTCAGCGATGACGGCGGCGGTTTTACAGCCAGGGCGAAGAACGGCCGCGCTGACCGGTCGAGCCTGGGCCTGGTCAACATGCGGGAGAGGGCGGAATTCATAGGCGGAACGCTGACGGTGAAGTCGGTTCCGCGCGAGGGCACCGTCATCGAGGTGTGGGCGCCGCTGTCCACAAAACGGCCGAAGGACAAGACCGCATGAGCCAAAGCAAGAAACCACGCGGACGCGCAGTGCCAAAGACGAAGATTCGCCCTGGCAGAAACGTCCCGGCGTCTCGGGCCCAGTCTCCGTCCGTGCCGCGCATCCGGCTGTTGCTGGTGGACGATCATCCCGTGGTGCGCGAGGGATTGCAGGCGTGTCTGTCGCGGTTCGAGGAGCTGGAAATCGTGGGTGAGGCGGCCAGCGGCGAGGAGGCGTTGCGTCAGGCCGCGCGGCTCAATCCGGACGTGGTGCTCATGGACATCAACATGCCCGGCATGAACGGCCTGACGGCTGCGGCCCTGCTGCGCAAGAGCGTGCCCGGAGCCAGGGTGCTGATCCTCAGCGTCCATGAAGACCGGGAATACGTGGCGGAGGTCGCCCGCATCGGCGCGCGCGGCTACATCCTGAAGGACGTCGCACCCGCTGAAATGGTGCGCGCCATCGTGGCGGTCCACCGGGGCGGGGTGTTCTTCAGCCCGGCGGTGGCGGCAACGATGTTGAACTCCCTGGGCGGTCCGCACGATGGGGCCGCGCGGACAGACGAATCGCAATTGACCGGACGCGAGTCCGAGGTGCTGGCGCTCATCGCCTCCGGGGCCAGCAGCAAGGAGATCGCAGAACGCTTTGGTGTGCAGATGTCCACGGTGAAGACCCTGCGCGAGCGGCTCATGCAAAAACTCAACCTGCACAGCATCGCGGCGCTCACGCAGTTCGCGGTCAAGCGGGGGCTTTCCACCCCTGTGTCACGCCCCGGCTAGATGGCTTGTCAGGTGTTTGCCTGACAAGGTTTGTCAGGTGTTTGCCTGACAAGCTTGTCGGGTATCTTCCGTGTTGTTCTTCGGCGGGATGTGCGCATTCTTGGAGTTGCTCAAACACCGGCGCCTTGAGCAGACAAGGACCGGCCAGGGCGCCTATGAGACCCGCGCAGACATGCTGGCAGTCGGACCAAGGTCCGAAGGCAGCACCTTGCGGCCCTCCCCCCGGCCATGGCGGGCGCCTTCGTAACGTGCGAAGGCGCCCGCTAGCAACGGACTGTCACTTGTCAGTCCTGCCCTCCCGAACAAAATGAGCACGCATCCTGATTCCTCCCCGCGCAGGCGGTTGCTTTTGGTGGACACCGAGCACGATTTTTTCGTCAAGATCACTTTGTTGATGGAAGAAGTTGCTCCGCGCCGTTTTGTGCTGGAGTGGGCTTCGACATACAGTTTCGCCGCGAGTCTGCTCCGGCGTCAGCGTTTCGATTTGTGTCTCATCAGTTCGCGCATCGGACATCGAAGCGGGAGCGACCTCGTGACGGAAATGCGGAACCGAGGATGCGAGGCGCCTGCCATCCTGCTGGCAGGAACCGAGGAAATGGCGGAGCATTCCGGCCCGGTGGCTGCTGATTATCTGGATCGTCACCGTCTCTCGGTCGAGATGCTCCGTCGCGCCGTCCGGGATGCTGTGTTTTGCCGGGGAGAAGCGTCCCCGAATTCGTCCGCACCGGTGCCGTCGCCTGCGTCGGATTCGGCACGCGTGTGAAGGGAGCAATGACGGCGGGATCAGGCTTTCGCCGGCGTCCTTTGCCCGCTGATCTTGAGGTTGCGCACCTTGACGGATTTGCCCGCCGCCAGCCAGCTGCGGGACTTGGGCGTGGCGAGGAAGGAGTGCTTCGCACGCAGCTCATGCCCGTCAAGGCTTGCCGCCATCTGGTCGGCCTTCCATTCCACGCGCAGGTGATGCCACTCACCCGTTTTCACGGAGACCGGCAGGTTGGCAATCGTGTGCGAGGGCTTCACGGAATCTTCTGCGATGCTCAGGCCTGTCGTCGTCACCACCACCCGGCCGACGTGTTTGTCCGAATCGCAGCCCACCAGGAAGCTGCCGGGGCCATCCAGCAGGAACTCGACCTCGATCACCGCGTCCGCCAGCCCGACCTTGTGATGCAGGACCGGGATGTGTTTCTCCTCGGGAAGATCAAGGACGCCCAGCACTCCATCCAGCGGAGTCCATCTTCCCTTGGCAACGCTGAAACTGGCATCCAGCGGCGCCGTGAAGCTTGGCGCGGCGAGGAGCGGGAGAGGGACGTCGTGCAGCAGCCGTTTGACCTCATGACCGGCGGCGGCCTTGGTTTCGGCCGCGCGGGGCGCGGCCAGCGGAGCCAGGAGCAGGGCGATGAGGAGCGTGGGGATGGACATCTTCATTTTGTGTCTGGCTCCCAAACGCGGTTTCTCCGCGCTTCGAGGAAGCCCTGGTTGGTGGGTTTGAGTTTCCAGATTTCGATTTTCTTGAGCGTGGTCGGCGCGCCGACGGTGAAGGCACCAAGCGCGAGCCTGTCGCGATAGTCAGCGTGCGAGGCGATCATGGCCAGCCGATTGTTCGCGAAGACTTCGACGACGTATTTGTCGATGAAGACGCGCAGTTCCACGTCCTCGTCCTTGGGAAGGTCGGCGATCGAGAACGGTGCTTCGGTGGTGCCGACGCGCAGAGTGCCGGTCTCAGGGCGGAAGAGGATCGGCAGCCCTCCGCCTTTCCCGTCGGAGAACAGTGTGAAGCCAAAGAGTTTCCGCACAGCCTGTTCACGCGCGATGGTGATGCGGATCTCTGCGGCATCGCCAGGGAGTGTCGCGATCTTTTTGCCGGCGGGGACCGTGGCGGGGAGCACTTCCCTGGTGAGATCGCTGATCGTGATGCTGTTGAGAGTCGTGGGGTCGTGGCGCAGCGTTCCGAGTTCGCGCAGGGGTTTGATGCGCAGGACGCCATCCTCGGGAAGGCTCAGTTCGCGTGGCAGGGACTGGATGGTTTTGCCGCTCATGATGCCGCCGGACATGCCCAGGGTCGCGCACCATGCCCACATGACGCGCCGGCCGTCGGGTGTGAGCAGGCTTTCGGGGGCGAAGAAATCGACGCGCCACGGCGGCCTGCCAAAGAGGCTCTGCTCATCCCTGCGCCAGTTCATGCGTCCGTGTTTCCCGGGCACGAACTGCTCGGTCTTCGCATCCCAATCGCCGATGTAGTAGCGGCAGCCGAGCGGATGGCTGATGCACAGGAGCATCCACTTGTTGCCGAGCCGAAAGAAGTTTGCGCAGGAGATGTCCTCGCCGAGGGCCACGTCGGGCATGTCGTGCCGCAGAAAATCACCGACATATGTCCACGTCCTCAGGTCCTTCGATTTCAACAGCGGAGGCTTCTCGCCGCCGGAGATGGCGTAGTAGGTGTCGCCGATGAGAAAGCAATCGGGGTCCCAGTGGTTGATCTTCGCATCCGTGCCGTCAGCGTTCTTCACATGGACGGGATAAGGCTTCTCCCATGCGGAGAGCTTGCGATCCGTCGCGATGGCGATCTGGTTCCTGCCTGATCCCTGACCGTGATAGATGGCGGCGGGCCTGCCATCCTTCGTGACGAAACCCGTGCCGCTGAACATGCCGTGGCCGGTGAAGGACGGCTGCAGCTTCGTGGCCTGCCACGTCCAGTGCAGCATGTCGGGACTCGTGACGTGGACGAAGCTGAAGGAGCGCTTGTCCTTCCAGGGGTGTGCGAGGATGTAGTGCAGATGATATACGCCATCGAGATGGAAGGCGGCGTTCGGATCGCCCGGCAAACTGTCGCCACCGGGATGCATGAGGTGAAAGTTCAGCGCGAGGTCTTCGGCGACGGCATCGGCTTTGGCAGGCTGCTGCGGCTTGTCTGCGGCGTGCAGCGCGACCGGCGATGCAAGCAGCAGGGCGGTGATGAGGGCGAGGGTGCGTTTCATTGAAGGGTTCCGATCGTTTTCAATCCTGGATACTCATCGGGCATCGCAGCACCGCGCCAACTCATCGGATTGTCCTGTTTGAAGCCGCGATGTCGTGGGTGTTTCGCCTGTCACCCGACCTGCTTGATTTCACTTTGGTGAATCCTTCCCGTCGGTGAGCCATTCGAGGTTGAAGCGGGCGAGCACGAGTCGTGCGCCGCTGAATGCGGTCAGCCCCTTTTTTTCGCCTGCACAGCCGTAGAAGCAGAGGATCGTGCCGCTGTGCGTGACCGCGATGTCGCTATACATGGCGGCTCCGGGTTCAATCACCTTGTTCAACGCCCAGGTTTGGGCTTCATCGTAACTCAGCTTTACCGAGAGATTTTTGCGGTCGCGATACCCGCCGGGCTTCTCCTTGCCATCGGCTCGCGAAAGGTTGTCCGGATTCACGAAGAGGATGCGGTTTTTGCCTCCGGCCCCGGCAAGTGAATACCGGATCAGGCTGGCCATGCATATGGGCTCGATCAGCGCGTCATCGAACTTCGGAGCGGTCCATTGCGAGGCCCCGTCCCGGCTCGTCGTCACGAGCCTGCGATTTGCCTTGGATTCGTTCCGCACGTTGAGCATCACCCGGCCGTCAGCCAGTTCGATGGCGGTTGTTTCGTTCGGGTCGATGAATTCCTCCGTGGCGCGCACCGCGATATCCCCGGCCTTCCACGTTCTCCCCGAATCATCGCTGTAGATGGTGGCGGTGACGCTGGGATGATGGGCGTTGTTCCCTGTTCCGGTGGAGAGCCATGCCGGCACGACAAGACGGCCGGTCCTGAGCTGGATGCCGTGGGCCGGTCCGGTGGCGAGAACCTTCCAGTTGTAGGCGTCCCTGATTTTTTCAAACGCGGCCGTGATTTCATTCGGTGTGCTCCAGGTCAGTCCGTCGTCATCGCTGCGCTGGTAGAAGCAGCGCATGTATTCGAGGCAGAAAAGCATGTGCACTGTTCCGTTTCGGTCCGCGATCATCACGGGGTTGTTGTAGGTCACGTCGTTCGGATCGACGGCCTTCATCCGCAGTGCGGCCGGGTTCTTGGGCTTCGGGTCCGGGACGTTCACAATGCTTTTCGGATCGCTCCACGTCCTGCCCTCGTCGGTCGAGCGGCGCAAAAGGATCCGGATGTCGTCCCAATCCGACACGCCCGCGGCGCGTTTCCGGGCCTCGCACCAGGCGAGCACGGTTCCCTTCGCGGTGACCACGATGCCGGGGATGTGGAAAACCTTGTAGCCAACGTCGCGGACTTTGTAGAGGTCGAGCTTTTCGATGAAGGGCGCGTCGGCGGAGTGCAGCGCTGCCAGTGGGGAGAAGAGCAGGGCGACGAGGGTGAACAGGATTCGCTTTGGCATGGGGCTGTGTCCGGTTTGGGTTTTCAGCGGCTTGGAGCCGCTGCGAACACTCGGGTGCTTGAACGGCGCAGGGTCATTTCTCCAGGTTGATGACGACGGTTTCGATGCCGAGCGCCTCGCCGATCCGGCGGAGCGACTGCGCGCGGTGGCCGACGCCGAGGGCAAAGTGATGGGTGGGACCTTCGGCGACCCAGCGCTTCAGAAACGTGCGCACGTCGGGCCGGAAGAAACCGCGCGTGTTGGTGTTGCCGGTTGCGGGAATCGGACCGTGCACGCTCTCGCCCTCGGCGATGATGAACTTGAACCTGCCCTGCGCGTTCACGCCGATGCTGAGCATCGTGATCGGGCCTTCCTTGATCTTGAATTCGACGCCCGCGCCCTTGCCGGGCTTGCCGTGGTATTTGACGAGGCTGCGCAGCACGGGCTTGGCTGCGGCGATGTTGATGTGGTGCGGACCGTCGTGACCCACGAGCACGAAGCCCTCCCGGAAATCGATCGGGTGAAACTCGGCGAAGCTCCCGCCGATGCCGAGGCGGTCCATGATGAGCATCGCGACGCACGTTTTCAGGTCGGACTCCCCGCACATCGGGAAGCCGGCGGCGGTAAGGAGCGAATTGCCGACGATGAGATTGGTCACGAGTTCCCGGAGCGGGCTGCCGGCCTCGCCTTCGTAGTAGTAGGCCAGGCCGTCGAGTTCGTGGTGGGCGATGAATTTGTCCAGCGCCACGGCCGTGCGTGCCGCGATGTGGAGGTCCTCGTCGGTGAGCTTGCGCGTGAGCGGGTCGGCCTTCGGATCGGGCGTGTCGAAGAGCGTCAGAATTTCGTCACTCTTGGCCGCGATCTCGGCGGGCGTGATGTCGCGACTGAGCCGGAGCAGATCGTCGGCCTCAGTCTGGACGATGTGACAGCCAAACGCTGCGATGAGCGCCGTCTGGTCGGTCTGCATGTCGAGCATGTGCTCGATGGGATGGCCGAAATGACCGAGACGGGCCCGTTTCAGATCGTGCAGCGCCATGGCTATTTCGCACCACTCGACGAGTTCGGCGTCGGCGGCAGGATCGTCGTGGAGCGTGCCGAGGATGATCTCGGGCGGGCGCCTGCCCATGCGGATCGCGACGCCGGTGAACTCGGGGACGGAGCAGAAATCGTCGTTGGCCAGCTGCATGTGCGTCGTCCCTCTGGCGTAGTCCATCGCGGCGAGCGGCTGGAGCGCGACGAGGACGATGGGAACGTCGAGCCCCCGGATGATCGCGCCAAACGTCGCCGAGGTGGCGTAGGTGACCATGTCGCAGAACACGAGGTCGAGGTCGGCGGCCTTGAGCTTGGGAAGGAGCGCGCAGGCGTCCTGGGCTTTGTCCACCATGCCGAAGTTGGTGACGGTCGCGCCGGTGGCGGCGATGCGTCCTTCCAGCACGGCGAGTTTCGCCAGGAGCTCGTCGAGCAGTCCTGGAAACTGGCCCCAGTAAACATGGTAGCCGACGCCGAAGAGGCCGATGCGTGCGGTGCGCGGCTTGCGGCGCGGAATGCGGACGACTGGGGTGGAGGGTGAGGAGGAGATGGCAGGCATAAGAAAATTCAACGGAAAGGCGAGCGGCCGCTGAGTATCAACCATGCGATCGGATAGACGACGGCGGATGCGAGGAAGATGGGGGTGAACGAAAAATTATCGACGACCGGGCCGATCACGAGGTTGGACAACATGCCGGCGATGCCGCCGCAAAAGCCCGTGAGGCCGACGGTGGTCGCCACATCTCCCGGTTCCACGGTGTCGCCGATGAGCGTCATGAAGTTCGTGATCCAGATGCCATGTGCGAACATCAGCACGGCCATGAGGCCGATTGCGAACGCAGGAGTGCCGGCAAGGACGACGAAGAACGACGCGGGTGTGAGCAGCGCAGCCACGAGCATGAGGGTCATGCGGGCGCGCGGGCGCGGCCAGCCGCGGGCGACGCACATGTCCGAAACCTGTCCGGCACCGATGTTCGCGATTTCAAGGGCGAGAAAAGGAATCCAGATCAGCGCGCCGATGGCCGCCAGCGACATGCCCCGTTCCCTGGAGAGATACTGCGGAATCCAAAACATGTAGAAGTAATACACCGGATCGAAACAGAAACGCGCCGCGAGCAGCCGCCGCACTTCACGTTTTGCCAGCAACGCACGCCAGCTCGATGTCGGCCGGCTCTTGGTGATCGTCGCCGTGGTGGCCGGCACCCCGCGAAACGCCAGCATCCACGCGATCAACCACAGGGCGCCCAGTGCCGCCGTCGCCGCGAACGCGCCCCGCCAGCCAAGGTGCGAGGCCGTCCACACCACGAGCGGCGGCGCAATCATGGACCCCAACGACGCGCCGCTGGTGGCCATGCCGATGGCAATGCCGCGTCGCCTCGGGTCCATCCACTCCACCGCGCCCTTGATCGCCCCGGGGATCGCCGGGCCCTCGCCCGCCCCGAGGAAAAACCGGGCCGCACCGAGCGACAAAGGTCCGATCACAAACGCGTGCGCCGCGCTGGCCAGCGACCAAAAGCCCACCGAGAGCGTCAGTCCCCGGCGGGTGCCGAGCGCATCCATCACGCGGCCGCCCAGCGCGAGCATGACGGTGTAGCTCAGGACGAAGGCGAACACGACCCGTGAATACGAGGTGTTCGTCATGCCGAATTCCGAGATGATCTGCGGCGCCAGCACGCTCAGGACCTGGCGGTCGAGGAAGCACAGAGCTGCGGCGAAAAAGAGGAGGATGCAAAGCACCCAGCCGCGACGAGGGGAGATCATGGGGAGCGCGGCGGACCGGACCTTAGCCGGAACGATGCAGTAGGAGCGCGGCATTCATGCCGCAGCAGCGTGGAATTAAAAGGAGGTTGACGAACTTTCGAGCCGTCCGCGCGAACAACCAAACGGTTCGGGCGGCAGCCGGCGCAGGTGCAGACGCAAGCCCTGGCTTTGGCGGGTGTTTCTGCGGCATGAATGCCGCGCTCCTCTCGTCCCCCACTGCATGGTTCCGGCTTTAAGGACAGGATCGGGGCCATCGGCACGAGCGGGAGGGTGGTGTAGGCGAAAAGAATTCGTTTCAGCATGAGAGGCTGTCTCAGGTTTCAGTGTTCAACTGCCCAGGGTCGCTGCATTTCCGGATCATTGGCCGGTTTGTTTCCGTGGGCATCCTCTGCCGCAACGGCCCGAAGCCCGGACCTTCACTCCGCCATCCGGCGGCAGAAATCGTTTTCTCAGGCGAGCGAGGCCGGCGGGCCGGCCGCTTCGTGGAAACCGCGCCGGGAAATCTTCAGAATCCAGAGCGGGGCAGGTCGCTTTCTTTCACCGAGCGACCGTAGTGCAGGAGCTTGATGTCTGCGAATTCCAGCACCTGCGGCTCGTAGCCCAGATCCAGGTTGAGCATGGATTTTCCGGCCTCGTAATCGGCGGCGATGGTGGCCGGGATTTGAACCAGGGTCCATTTTGCCCCGGCGTCCACCTCCGCGCCGACGGTCTGTTCCGGTCCGTTTGGCACGCCGAAAAAGACGGTGAAATGCCCCTTGCCGCCCTCGTTCTTGGATTCGAGGGTGCGGACGCGGAAGGACACGAGCACCACCTCGCCCGCCTTGACCGCCTGGGTGGTGAGCGTGCTGATCTGGACGGTCCACGGGTCTGTCGGGCGCTCCTTGACGCGGGCATTGATGGCTTGCTTGAAGGGTTGGTCCTTCACGTCCACGATCTTGAACTCACCGGACGGTTTCGGACCCGCGTTCAGTTGCGTGGTCTTGAGCAGATCCGGCGTGAGAATGGATTTGCCCTCGGGAGTCTTTTTGTCGGCGGCGAGGGAAATCTGTGCGACGGTGGCAGCCAGCGCGACGATCAGGGCGGAAAGGCGGATGGGATTCATGGCGAGCTGTCGATTCATGGTAGGAAGCTGAAACCGGACATGGGTTGTGTCAATCCAAAGCGGGCGGCGGCGGGGCGGTTGAAAATGGAGTCGGACTTGAATTGGTTGAGGGCGCCAATTCTGTGGAGCAGAAGCTGCGGGTGTCGACGGATCCCGTCGCGCAGTGAATGAAAATAGCGTCGGGCCTGCGGGTGCCGGTGCTGAACGCGGTGAAACGAGCGGAACGGACAAAGCGATTCACAAAACGGGATGTGCAGGTGGAGATAGCCCATGCCGTCCGATGGCACGGGCGGCACAGACCCCGGGCATCTTCCATCCGGACAAATCCAAGGGTGCGAAACCGGAACAGGTGGAGCAGGAATTGATCAGTGAGGTGGATCGGGATCATGCCCATTGACGGAAGAGTGCCCTGGCTACAGATCCATGGCTCCCCTCCAATTGCTTCAAATGACACATCTTTTTGGCACGGTGCCAGCCCGGCCGGACGGCTGCGAGTTAGTGCCCTTTTGGGGCGGGAGGGAAGCCGCGATTATTGGAGGCTGGATTGGTTGATGAGCAGCGTTTTGCGTCTTTTTTTGGCTTTTTCCAATGTTTGACACTGGCAGGAGGGCAGAGTTCAATGCGTCGTCTCAGCCACCAACACCAAACAACTGAACAGTTAGTCAACTGAAAGGTTCCTATGACCCAAGACGCGGTATCCGACCAAATCAAGGAGCTGGAAGCGCTCCGCTCACAGTTGCGACTGTGGCGGATGGTGATTCCGCTCGCCACCGTCGCCATTGTTACGTATGGCGTTTTCTCCATCTATCAGGCGGCTGCGGACCTGGTTGTTGACGGTCCGCCCCGCGAGGAATTCGTCTCAGCCTACACCAGTGGTTTGAACCGCGAGGTGCGCCCCATGGTGGAAAAGATCGCCCAGCAGACCTTCGGCGCGACTCAGAAGGCCGTGCAAAAGGAAATCGCCCGGTTGAACGAGCGCACGCCGGAGATGGCCGGGGCGCTCAAGAAAGAGGTCGAGACGTTGGTCCACAACATTCCCCGCCGCGGCGAGAAGGCCCTCCAGGCCTCCTTCGGGGTCATGGTGAAGAAGCGCGAGGCTGAAATCCGGAAGATGTATCCCGATGTGACCGAGCAGAAGATCGCCTCGTTGGTGCTCGGGCTGACGGAGCTCTCCCAGCAGGGGGTCGACCACATCACGCATCAGTTGTTCTCCCCGCACCTGGAGTCACTGAGCCACATCATGGAGAGCGTGTCGCACATCCAGCGCACCGAAGCGGTCGCTCCGCAGGAGGATCTCGCTTCGTGGGACATGGCGCTGATCGTCTTCGATCTCATTCGTGATGAATTTGCTGATCTGCATGTGACGGAGGCTTCGGTCGGCTCATCCGCCAAGCACCACAAGAAGAGCAAGCCTGTTGCCGCCAAACCCGCCGCCCAGTCCAACGTCAAACCCGCCAAGCAATGAATCCCGACAATCCCAATCCCGTTCCTTCACCCGCATCCGCTGCTTCTGGTGCGACTCCCGCTGAGAAGTTCCTCGCGGCGGAGCTTTCCGCCGCGCGCACTTCGCTCCAGCGCACCCGCATCGCCGGCGTCATCATCATCGCCGTCGTGCTGGGTTACATGACCGTCGTCACCCGAGCCCTCAAGGGGCACCTGGAGCCGAAGGCCGCCGCAGAGTTCGCAACGTCTTACACCTCCGAGCAGGTTTTGGACAAGGCGGACGCGCTGGCCATCCAAGTCCGGGAACGCATCCCCGCGCTCGTGGCCGAGCTGCCGGACTTTGTGCAGCGCGAACTCCCCCGTTACCGCGAGGCCCTTGAGGATCGCATCGAGCAGGATTTCATCATCCATTGCCAGACCACCACACAGCAGCTGGGCAAGCATTTCGACGATTTCCTCCAGGCTCATGTGGTTGAAATCAAGGCGCTGCTCAAGGCTGCGGACGACAAGCCGGGCAGCCTCCAGGCCCTGGCTCCCGACATGGAGAAGGAACTGCTCCAATACCTGAGCGACAAGACCGACGGCGACGAGTCTCTGAAGGACAAGATTGACCATGCCCTGGTTGAGCTGCGGAGGGTGGAAAAGCAGGTGGGAAACCTTGCGCGCGGGGGAAGCCTGACTCCGCAGGAAAAGAAAGTCCGCCATGCCATCGCCGTCATCGGACGCAATGCCGAGGAAGAAACGCGGCAGCTGCGCATGGAAATTCAGGACGCCCTGAACAAGGCGGGCAAGTAGGCTTTCAACAGATCGCCGTTTCGAGGACGCAGCCGGCTTCCGGCTGCGTCTTTTTCGTTTGTCCGGTTCCTGCGTTGAATTGCCCGCCTTCCCGCGTCACCCTGCGCCCATGAGTGTTGCAGTTGATTTCGATGTGGCGGTCATCGGCGGCGGCAGTGCGGGTTACGCGGCCGCCAGCGCGGCGGCGCAGGGCGGGTTGCGGACGGTGGTTGTCGAGGGGGGCAGGGAGGTTGGCGGCCTTTGCATTCTGCGTGGTTGCATGCCCACCAAGGCGCTGCTCTACGCGGCGGAGGTGAAGCATCTTGCCGAACGCGCCGCAATCTGGGGGATTCAAATTCCGGAGGTCCGCATCGACTTCGCCCGGATGATGGCGCGCAAGAACGCGATGATTGACGATTTCGCCGGCTACCGGCGGCAGCAGCTTGAGAGCGGACGGTTTCAGTTTGTCCGTGCCGACGCCCGTTTCGTGGATCCTCACACGGTGGAACTCGACAACGGACGCCGGCTCAGGAGCGCGCACTTCGTCATCAGCACGGGTTCGACCGTTTCCCCGCGGCCGCTGCCGCAACTCGGCGCGATCGGCTGCCTCACCAGTGACGATGTCATGGCGTTGGAACGCCTGCCGCAGTCGATCATCGTCCTGGGCGGTGGAGCGGTGGCCGCGGAGTTTGCGCAGTTCTTTGCGCGAGTCGGGGTGCGCGTGACGCTCCTTCAACGCAGCGGACACATCCTGCGTGATTTCGACGACGATGCCGCGACGACAGTCGAAACTGTTTTTCGCCGCGAAGGCATCGAGCTTTTCACAGGCACCCGTTTGATTGACGCGCGCTGTGAAAGCGGCTTGAAGCACATCACTTTCGAGCACGCCGGCAAGACACTCACGGTGAGCGCCGAGGAAATTTTTCACGGCCTGGGCCGCTCGCCCAACACTTTCAGCCTCGCCCTGGCACAGGCCGGCGTCACCACGGATCAGCGCGGACGCATCGTGACGAACGATCATATGCAGACTGCCGCCCCGCACATCTTTGCCGCAGGCGACTGCACCGGACCGCATGAGATCGTCCACATCGCCATCCAGCAGGGCGAGGCTGCCGCGCACAACATCCTCCATCCGGACTCGCCGCGTTCCGTGGATTACCGGCTCCTCACGAGCGTCGTGTTCACCGAACCTCAAGTCGCATGTGTCGGCCTCACCGAGGCGCAGGCGCGCGCACAGGGCAGGGCAGTCATCGCCGCCAGCTACCCTTTTGCCGACCACGGCAAGTCGCTGCTGATGGAGGCGAAGGACGGCTTCGTGAAACTGCTGGCTGACCCGCGCTCAGGAGAAATCCTCGGTGGCGCGTGTGTCGGCCCGCTGGGAGGTGAGATCATCCATGAAATTGTCGCAGCCATGTGCAAACGCATGACCGTGGCGGAGCTCGCCGCGATGCCCCATTATCATCCGACGCTGGCAGAGATATGGACCTATCCCGCCGAGGAACTGGCGGCGCAAATCACCGGCTGAAGCGTTTGTTCCCGGTTGACTTCACGCGTAAACGGTTTACTGCTGCCTGTGTCTGGCCGGACAACAAACCCGCGCCGAATAATTTGAAATTAATATGGAACAAAACGCCCAGCCCCTGATCTCGGTCGGCATGAATGTGCCCGACTTCGCCCTCGAAACTTACGAGCCTGCCGAGGGCACCTTCGGCAAGTTTTCGCTCGCCGAGCAGAAAGCCGCTGGCAAGTGGATCGTGCTGGTCTTCTACCCGGCGGATTTCACCTTTGTCTGCCCGACCGAACTGGCGGACCTCGCCGAGAAACAGGCCGAGATCGAGGGGCTTGGGGCGAAGATCGTCTCCGTCTCGTCAGACACCAAGTTCGCCCATCTCGCATGGCGCAACTCCGAGAAGTTGCTGGAGAACGTGAAATACACCATGGCTGCCGATCCTTCCGGCAAGGTGAGCCGCATGTTTGGCGTTTACGACGAGTTCTCCGGCCTTGCCCTGCGCGGCACCTTTCTTATCAGCCCCGCCGGCAAGCTGGCCTCCTCCGAGGTCAACTTTTACAACGTGGGCCGCGACATGGGAGAGCTGCTCCGCAAACTTAAAGCCAACACCTATCTTGAAAAGCATCCGGCCGAGGCCTGTCCGGCACGCTGGCAGCCCGGGCAGCAGACGCTCAAGCCGTCCGAGAAACTGGTCGGCAAGGTCTTCGAGGCGCTGAACAAGTAGGCTCTCGACGATCCAGCGGCTGAACTTCACACAGGGCCTTCGCCGGAGCGAAATTCCGGCGGATGCGTTTCTCCATCGCCTCTATTGACTCTGCGGGGGTGGGTTTGTATTTTCGCCGGGCTTTCGAGTTCCAAAGTAGCTCAATGGTAGAGCATCCGGCTGTTAACCGGACGGTTGTAGGTTCGAGTCCTACCTTTGGAGCCACTCTCCTTTCTCTGCCACTCTGTGCCGTTCTGTGCAAGAACGCGCCTTTTCCTTTCGTTTTCGGAGGTTTTTGCAGGTTTTCCGTTCTTCCCTTCTGTGCCAGCGAATGACGCTTGCAGACACGGAAAGCCATTCGCAGGTGAGGCCACAGGTGAGGCTTGAATTGGTGGGAGCATTGCGATGGCCTCCCGCAACATCAGGTGCGACGCGTCGGTGTAGCCTTCCGTTTCGGATGCCGAGCGGTGCCGCATCAATTCCTGCCGGGTCCGTTGTCCCACTCCAAACTTCGCCATTCGCGTGCGAACGTGCGCCGGAGCGCGTGATAATCCGCCTGCTGGCCGGTCTCATCGAAGTAAGCAATCCCTGCCGCCTCCAAGTCCCGGCGGAGCATCCGCATGGTCGGAACGCCGTTCGGCAAGACGAGGCCAGCCGGATTTGTAGCGCCGGCCTTACGCTTCAGCAGTTCAGCCAGCAGTTCAGGATGCAACGGAATGGCCTGCTCGCGCCGGTTCTTGGCGTTTTGTGCGCGCACCACGAGCATCGGCTCAGTTGTTTCGAGTTGCACGTCAGTCCAGCTCAGTTTGTTCGCCTCATTTCGGCGCAGTCCCGCGTCAGCCGCGAGCAGATAGGCGAGCAGCCGAGGCCCAGCCACCGCTGACAGCTTTTCCAGTTCGTTGTCCGTGTAGGAGCGCCGCTTGCGCTTTTCGTGCCCGCGCGTCGCGAGCTTCTTCACCTTGCGCAGCGGATTTGCCTGAATCCGCTCGCAGTGTTCCATCCAGTTCAGGAAGGCACGCGCGCTGTTCAAGTATTCGTTCAGTGTCTTCACCGCCTTGCCGGTCTGCTTCGCCCGCCAAGCCTCGAAGGCGTTGATCGACACGTCCTGCGGATACTGCCAGCCGCACTCCTTGCACAAGCGCGTCACGAGACGGCGGATGAGGTAAACATAGTGCGATGCCCTCTGCGCGGCTTGCAGCGTGGCAACGTAGTCTTCGAGGTGTTCGACCAACAGTTTGCTGGCGGAGTCGCGCTGGAGCTTCGGCGCGATTCTGCCGAAGTGTTCATCCTCGCGCTGTTCGACGAGCCGACGCAACGCGGCCTTGGCGTTGTCCTTGGTGGTGAGGCCCTGGGCAACGTCCGTTTCCTTCGGGTCCGTGTCGAAGCGGAAGCGCCCGCGATAGGTGAGTTGCTGGACCCGTTTGCCATTGCGCTGGCGCGACGGACGACAAATGCAGAATTCCACGAGTTTCATTGCACACCTCCGTTCCCGTCATCGCGCTGCTGCTTGAGCCGCTCGATGACCTTTTGAATTTCCGTCCCCAGCCAGCGGCACAGCCGTCCGACCTTCACAGGCCGGGGCAGGTCACCCCGGTCCACCTTGCGCCACACTTCGCGCACGCTGATGGAGAACACTTCCGCAACCTCTTTGACCGAGAGCATCCGGTCGAAGGGTTGCCCGCACACTGCAACTTGAGTCGTTGTCATTTTGTTTGCCGTCGTTGCACCTCGAAAGGCGCGGTTGCTCACGGCCTCAAGGACAATCTACCGATGCACAAAGTGCAGAGCAGTGCCCATGATGGAAAGTGAGGGTTCGGCAACCTTTGGTCTGCAACCCCGCGTCTGCCGGGTTTCGCGTGAAGTGAATCTCGCTGGATTCAGCCATCGCATTCTACCGGTCTGGCCTACGCGGGTTGCAGGGGAGTAGGAACCGGCCGTTTGCCTCTTGCCCTTAAGTCGCGTAGCGCGCCATTCAGTTCCTCCTAGTCCGCGATCTTGTCAAGTCGCTCTTTTCGACTCTTTGTTCCACTGGGCCAAGATGCCTTGACCGGT
>JBAYGL010000006.1:0-28663 GCA_041666725.1 Limisphaerales bacterium | reverse complement strand
CGTGGGCAAGGTTCGGCAGGTGGACGAGCTGGTGGCGGGCATCGCCACGGCCAGCAGCGAGCAGAGCCAGGGCATCGGCCAGGTGAACACGGCGGTCACGCAGATGGACAAGGTCACGCAAAGCAACGCCGCCAGCGCCGAGGAGAGCGCCAGCGCCGCCGAGGAACTCAACGGTCAGACCAACTCCTTGAAGGAGGCGGTCAATGAACTGCAACGCCTCATGGGTTCCGACGCGCAATCAGCCCGGCCCGCCACCCGCGCCGGAGTGGAGGTCATGCCCGGCCCGGCCCGCCACAACGGCGGAGCCCGGCCCGCGACAAAATCTCCGGCCCGGCCTGCCGCGACCAAGCGCAGCAACGCTCCGGCCCTGGTCAACGCAGGATCAAGGGAGAGTCTCCCGATGCCTGGCGACTCCGACTTCAAGGACTTCTGATCGCTGCTGGAGGCATCCGCGTTTCCGCCCGCATCCGGCGCAATGCCTCTGCGGGCGGTTTCTTTTTCAGACAGGCTCCCAGCCGGGACGATGCAGTGGGAGCGCGGCATTCATGCCGCAGAAACGCGGGCCGGGCTGGGGCCGGACAACTTCTCCTCGGTCCGGCGGAGGAAACCAGAAGGTGTGGCGGATGAGTAGTGCCGAGTGCCGGAACGGACGCACACTGCGGATGGTCGCCCGTCACTGCGGCATGAATGCCGCGCTTGTCGCTCCAACTGCATCGTTTCAGCTCAGACGGAAAGCGCGCAGTTGGAGTCCGCCGACCAGTTCCATCCTGAACTCCGAAGAGGTGAAAGCCTCCGTTCACCTCGCGATAAAATCGCGTGACCCCGACATTCATTCGGAAGGCGTGAACGGGATATCCGCGCGGGCGAAGGTGCGTCAGGCGACCTTGAAGCTCGTCTGCGGCTGGACGGCGGCGAGTTTGGCCTTCGCCTGCGCGACGGTGTTCTCGACGCTGAGACCGTATTTGCCACGGAGATGCTCCACGGTGCTGGCGTGCTCGATGAACTGGTCGGGCCAGCCGATGCGCGCGACGGGCGTGGTGATCTGCTGGTCGGCGAAGAGTTCCAGCACGATGCTGCCGTAGCCGCCCATGAGGACGTGGTCTTCCAGTGTGATGACGAGATCGGCGGCGCGACCGTAGAAGGCGTGCGCGCCGGCATCGACGGGCTTGGTCCAGCGGGGATTGATGACCGCGACGTCGAAGCCCTCGGCGGCGAGCTGGGCGGCGGCCTTCGTGGCGATGACGTGCATCTGGCCGAGGCCGAAGAGGGCGATTTTCCTGCTGCCGTTGTTGGCGAACTGGCGGGTGATCTCGGCCTTGCCGACTTCGAGCAGGACGGGCGTTTCCTTGACGGGCACGCCTT
Source organism: Limisphaerales bacterium (assembly GCA_041666725.1). Classification (GTDB taxonomy): domain Bacteria; phylum Verrucomicrobiota; class Verrucomicrobiia; order Limisphaerales; family SXTU01; genus SXTU01. The sequence continues at coordinate 27,301 of JBAYGL010000006.1, read as the reverse complement.
CGCCGTTGCCGCGCGGGTAGCGGATGAAGGTGGGATGCTTCTGGAGCGAGGCGGTGAACATCATGTCGGCCAGTTCATCCTCGTCCTTGGGCGACATGGCGATGACGTTGGGCAGGCAGCGCAGGTAGGAGATGTCGAAGAGTCCGTGATGCGTGGGACCGTCGTTGGCGCTGAGGCCCGCGCGATCCATGCAGAAGATCACGGGCAGATCCTGAAGACAGACATCATGATGGATGCAGTCAAAGGCGCGCTGGAGGAAGGTGGAGTAGATCGCCACGACCGGATGGAAGCCCATCGTGGCCATGCCGGCGGCGAAGATGACGGCGTGCTCCTCGGCGATGCCGACGTCGTAGTAACGGGACGGCATGGCCTTCTCCAGATGCTTCAGGCCGGTGCCCGTGGGCATGGCGGCGGTGATGCCGACGAGCGTGGCGTCCTTCTGGCAGAGCTTCACGAGCGTCTGGCCGAAGACGTCCTGATAGGCGGGCGGAGTGCCGGGCTTGGCGGCAGGCGTCTCGCCGGTTTCGGCATTGTATGGCCCGAGGCCGTGGAACTTCTCGGGGTGTCTGAGGGCGGCGTCGAAGCCCCTGCCCTTCTTGGTCAGGATGTGAAGGACGATGGGATAGTCGCACTTCTTGGCGAACTCCAGCGCCTCGACGAGCAGGGGCAGGTCGTGGCCGTCAATCGGGCCGAGGTAGCGGACGCCGAGTTCCTCGAAGATGAGGCTGCTGCCAAAGCCGCCGCGGCCGTCGTCATGGGTGCTCGTGGGATTATGCCGGAGAGTGACTTCCTTCACGACGCCCTTGACGGCCTCCTCGACCTTCTGGCCGATCTTGTAGGTGATCTCGCCGCGCGGCATCCGGCGCATGAAGGACTCAAAATCCTTCTGGAGCTGGTTGTAGGTCGGGTTGGTGATCAGCTTGTTGAGATAGCCGGAAATCGCGCCGACGTTCTTGGCGATGGACCACTCGTTGTCGTTGAGGATGCCGATGAACTTCTTGGTCGTGTGCGCGATGTTGTTCAGCGCCTCGAAGGACACGCCGTTCGTCAGCGCGGCGTCGCCGAAGACGCAGACGACGTGTTCGTCGCCCTTGCGCTGGTCGCGGGCGGCGCACATGCCGAGGGCGGCGGAGAGAGCGGTGCCGGCGTGGCCCGCGCCGAAGCTGTCGTGCTCGGACTCAGTGCGGAGGGCGAAGCCGTTGAGGCCGTCGGTCTGGCGGATGGTGTGGAAGCGGTCCTTGCGGCCGGTGAGCAGCTTGTGGACGTAAATCTGATGGCTGACATCCCAGACGAACTTGTCCTTGGGCGTGGTGAAGACGCGGTGCATGGCGATGGTGAGTTCCACCACGCCGAGATTGGGACCGAGGTGGCCGCCGGCCTTGGCGAGCTTGGTGATCAGTGCCTCACGGATGTCCTCCGCGAGCAACACGAGTTGCTCCGGCGTGAGACGCTTCACATGCTCGGGGCTGTCCACCATATCGAGGTATCGGCTCATATATTACGATTCAGAGTAAAAACAAAACTGGAATTTTGAGCAAGCCGGCACATCCCGCCGCCCGCTCCGGAAAACTAGTCCTCCGCCCCCACGGCCACGGGTTTGAGGTTGAACTCCCCGCCGGGCTTCTGTTCGAGCTGCTTCACCTTCAATTCCGCCTCGGCGAGCTTGGCCTGGCAGACGGCCGCGAGCCGCGTGCCTTCTTCGTAGCGCGACAGCAGGGTTTCCAGCGGCAGCTCCTGCGACTCCATCGCTTCCACGATGGCTTCGAGCTTCTGGAGCGCCTCCTCAAACGGCACGTCCGCCGCCGGGGGAGTCGCCGCACTGGCTTTGGCAGCTTTCGACATTGCGCGGACGCTAGGCGAAACGGGCGGGGGCGTCTAGCCCATATCCAACCCCGTAGGAGACGAGGTGACGAGTCTCTGATTGATTCCACCTCCGGTTTTGAAGTGAGACTCCTCACGTCGTCTCCTGCGGGACGGCGGCAGGACCGCGCTGCTGCGCGGCCTCCGACTACGGCTTGGCAAGGCGGTAAAACTTCCGCGGCCCAGAAACAGGCAGCGCAATGCTGACGGAACCACCGTTGGTTTGAAAAGTGCCGGGCACGTTGTCCCATGTGACGATCGGCGTTAAACTCAGGGACGATTCAACCCGATAGCCCGTCGCTGTGTCGGTCCAATACAGGGTAAAATTGTTCCCGGTCAAGGTGGTGGAGATTGTGGGGACAACGGCTCCTGTGCCGACGAGCGCCACTGTGTGACCATCACCCGCCGCAATGGCCGTCACCCCGCTCAAGCCGGCCGGAACGGTCGTTTGGCCATCGCCGTTCAGTCCCCACGCCACCACCGTGCCATCGCTCTTCAACGCCACGGTGTGATAATTCCCCCCCGTAATGGCCGTCACCCCGCTCAAGCCGGCCGGAACATTCGTTTGACCATCGCTGTTCAGTCCCCACGCCACCACCGTGCCATCGCTCTTCAACGCCACGCTGTGTCTCGCCCCCGCCGCAATGGCCGTCACCCCGCTCAAGTCGGCCGGAACGTCCGTTTGACCCAAGGCATTGGCCCCCCACGCCACCACCGTGCCATCGCCCTTCAGGGCCACGGTGTGAAGACCTACTCCCGCAATGGCCGTCACACCGCTCAGGCCGGCCGGGACATTCGTTTGACCAAAAAAATTGTATCCCCACGCCACCACTGTGCCATCGCTCTTCAACGCCACGGTGTGACCATCACCCGCCGCAATGGCCGTCACCCCGCCCAAGCCGGCCGGAACGTCCGTCTGACCATTGCTGTTGTATCCCCATGCCACCACCGTGCCATCGCTCTTCAGCGCCACGGTGTGCAAAGAACCGGCCGCCACGGCCGTCACCCCGCTCAAGCCGACGGGAACGTTCGTTTCACCAAAGCTGTTGTCTCCCCACGCCACCACCGTGCCATCGTTCTTCAAGGCCACGGTGTGATAAAAACCCGCCGCAATGGCCGTCACCCCGCCCAAGCCGGCCGGAACATTCGTCTGACCTTCGATGTTGCGTCCCCACGCCACAACCGTGCCGGAAGTGGCCGCGTTCACCGTCAGCACCGCCGGCACCAGCAGCAGCCAGCAGCCCAGCAATGCCCGTCGCCGTTGCGAAACGAAGCTGACCAAGTCAAAGAGGCATCGAGTTTCCGTGGGTTGACTCTTTGATTTCACGTTGGTCGCATCATGCGTTTCAACGCTGGCATTACAAGGTGGATTTCAGCCGCAGTCGCGGGCGGGTCTCCGCACACGGCCCCGGCGCTCACGCCGCAGGAGCGTGGCGATCCAAGGAACCGCTCGAATTAACCAGGCGCTCCGGTTGCACACGCCCGTTTCTGCGGCGTGAACGCCGCGCCCCCCTCCCCTTTTCACTCGCCTCCCGCGCTCGCCGCTTCCCATAGTTCGCCCGCCCGTGATTGCCGCCATCGAAAACCAGCCCGCCGGTTCCGGCACCAACCTCGTCCAGCAGGTCGCGGCAATCTTTGGCCCCACCGGGCTGCTCTCCAAGGCCAGCAACTTCGAGTTCCGCCCCGAGCAGCAGCAGATGGCCGTGGCCGTCGCGCGCGCGCTGGAGGCCCGCGAGCACCTCGTCGTCGAGGCCGGCACGGGCGTCGGCAAATCCCTCGCCTACCTCATCCCGTCCATCCTCTTCGCCCTTGCGCAGAAGAAGAAGGCCGTCGTTTGCACGCACACCATCAACCTTCAGGAGCAGCTCACACAGAAGGACCTGCCCATGCTCGCAGCGGTGCTGGGCGCGCTGCCGGAGCCGGTGCGGTTCAACTTCGCCATGCTCAAGGGCCGCGCGAACTACCTTTGCTCGCGTCGCCTGCACAAGGCCATGCAGCAGGCCGACCACCTGTTCACCTCGCCGGAGATTGAGGAATTGAAGCGCGTCTTCGCGTGGTCGAAGGAGACGAAGGACGGCAGCCTCTCGGACTTCGAGCTGGAGCCGGACCACAAGGTCTGGGCGCAGGTCTGCTCCGAGCGCGGCCTGTGTTCGCCGAAGATTTGCGGCCACCAGTCGGACTTTGCGAAAGATCACGGCCTCTGCTTCTTCCAACGCGCTCGCAAGAGCATCCTCGCCGCCGACGTGCTGGTGCTGAACCACACGCTCTTCTTCACGCTGCTCGGGAGCGTGGATGAGGATCAGGAGGGCGGCGTGCTCTTCAAGAACGACTTCCTGATCTTCGACGAGGCGCACACGGTCGAGAACGTCGCCGCCCGGCACGTCGGGCTGAGCGTGTCGAGTGGACAGCTCCGCTTCGCGCTCGGGCGGCTCTGGAATCCCAAGTCCGGCAAGGGCCTGCTTGCGACGTTGCGCCAGGGCAAGTCCGTGAAGCTCGTGGATGAACTCTTCTCCGAGTCAGAGGCGTTCTTCCAGCAAGTGGAGCAAGCCTGCGACTCGATGAACGAGCGCGCCCGCGAATCGGACAGCCGCAGCCGCTTCGGCTCCGGCGGCGACGGCGCGCGTCGCGACTGGAAGGAGCTGCGCATCCGCCAAGCCGACCTCGTGAAGGACAACGTCACGCTCCCCATCCAGCGCCTGCGCGAGTCGGTGAGCGAACTCGTCAAGACCTCCGAGGACGCGGACACGGGGCAGGAGCTGATGGAGTGCAACCGCCGGCTGCTGGAGCTGCGCCAGGCCATCGCCGCGTTCCTCAGCCAGGAGGGACAGGACTACGTCTATTGGGTCGAGCGCGGCGGCAAGTCGCAGCGCAACCTCTCCCTCAACGCCGCGCCCGTGGACGTGGCGGATTACCTGCGGCGAAGATTGTTCGAGAGCGACACGAGCGTGGTGATGACCAGTGCCACATTGGGGACGAGCGTGCTCCGTGCTCCGTGCTCCGTGCCTGAGCCAAGCACGAAACACGCAACACGCAGCACGCCCAAGCCTCCCCCCGCTCCCGGACTGAATTACTTCATCCACCGCGTCGGTGCGGAGAAGGCCACCGCCCTCCAGCTCGGCTCGCCCTTCGACTACGAGCGGCAGATGCAGGTCTTCGTCGCGAACAAGATGCCCGACCCGCGCGACGCGGGTTATCGCGATGCCTTGGAGCATTGGGTGAAGCACTTCATCCGGCAGACGCACGGCAAGGCGTTCGTGCTCTTTACCAACTACAAGCTCATGCAGGAGCTGGGCGAGCGGATGCAGCCGTTCTTCGAGGAGCTGCGCCTCGACTGCTTCATCCAGGGCACCGGCACGCCGCGCTCGACGATGCTGGAGAAGTTCAAGGACAACGTGGACAGCGTGCTCTTCGGCACCGACAGCTTCTGGCAGGGCGTGGATGTGCCGGGGGAGGCGCTCTCGAACGTCATCATCACGCGCCTGCCCTTCGCCGTGCCCGACCACCCGCTCATCGAGGCGCGCATCGAAGCCATCGAGGCGCGCGGTGGAAATGCCTTCAGCGAGTTCAGCCTGCCCGAGGCCATCCTGAAATTCCGGCAAGGCGTGGGCCGCCTCATCCGCACCAAGACCGACACCGGCATCGTCGTCGTGCTCGACAACCGCGTGCTCAACAAGCGCTACGGCCAGGCCTTCCTCGACGCGATTCCCAAGTGCCCGGTGGAGGTCGTGTGAGTCAAAGCCACTTCACCCGCAGCGGCTCCGGCGAGTTCGGCACCTCGAACAGGACTACGCCGAGCGTCGGGTCAAAGGCACTTTCGATCCGCTCCCCGTTCACCCAAACGCGACAAGCCCGGTGTGCCGCCCGCACCACGACGCGCCATGTTTGCACGCGGCTCGCGAATGCTCCGCTCGCCGCGCCCAGCACCAGCTCGCGGTTCGTGCCCCGGTCGGAGAACTCAATCTGCCGCGTCGAAATTTCCCCGCGTTCGTAGCCGAGCGTTTCGCCATCGTCCTCATGCCAGGTGAAAGAGCTGCGCCCGTGCGGCCAGACGTGGAGGTTCACCGTCGCATCACGTTCGCTCGTGAGGAACTGGCGCGGAGTCGTCGTGGGGACCACCGCGCCCGCGCGCACAAAAACCGGGACGTGCTCCGCGACGGCCTCGGCAACGATGTGCTGGCCGCCCTCAAACATGCCACCGCCCCAGAAGTCAAACCACAGCCCGCGCGGCAGATAAACGCTGCGCGCCGTCGCGCCGGGCCGGAGAATCGGCGCGACCAACAGGCTTTCGCCAAGCAGAAACTGGTCTTCGCACGCGACGGCCTTCGGGTCGTTTGGATGATGCCACAACAACGGACGCATGATAGGCACGCCAGTGCGATGCGCCTCGGCGAAGAGGCATTCCAGATACGGCAGCATCTGGTAGCGCAGCGTGATGGCGTCGCGACACAGCGACTCCACCTTCGGACCAAACCCCCACGGCTCCTGCCGGCGCGAGCCAATGTTCGCATGGTTGCGGAAGAACGGGGTGAAGGCCGCGAGCTGCGTCCAGCGCGCAAGCAGCTCGCCGGTGCAGTTGTCGAGGAAGCCGCCCACGTCCGCGCCGCAGAAGGCGACACCGCTGATACTGAGGTTCAGCAGCATCGGGACGGACTCGGCGAGGTGCTCCCAGGTCGAGCTGTTGTCGCCGGTCCAGACGGCGGCGTGGCGCTGGATGCCTGCATAGCCGGAGCGCGTGAGGATGAAGGGGCGTTTGTTCGGGGCGGCGAGCAACGCGCCTTCGCGTGACGCGGCGGCCATCGCGGAGCCGTAGAGATTGTGGACGGTGGAGTGGGGTGTCGCGACCGCCGCGGTAGGGTGAGACTCTGTCGAACCCCATTTGCCGACTAAGGAGGCGCGAGGGAAGCGAGCATCGCGGGCTGAATGTGCTCCGGCCGAAATACTCGCTCCGCTCGCCTCGCTTCGCTCGATATGGGGCTCGACAGAGTCTCGCCCTACCTGATGCACGCAGCTGTCCGGCAGCGTCTTGTTCGGCGTGTCGTAGAGCGCCGGCTCGTTCATGTCGTTCCAGATGCCGGCGAGACCGAGGCGTTGGAAGGAGGCTTGCTCCTCCGCCCACCAGCGGCGCACGCGCGGGTTGAGGAAGTCGGGGAAACGAGATTTCCCCGGCCAGACCTTGCCGATGAAGTCGCGTTTGCCGCCGGGCGCTTTCACGAAGGCTCGTTGTGCGATGCCGCGCTTCAGCACGCTGAACCTTGCATCGTCCTTCACTCCAGGGTCCACGATGGCGACCGTTTTGAAGCCGCGTCGCGCGAGCTTCGCCAGCATCTCGCGCGGGCGCGGGAAGCTCTTGCCGAACGTGAAGACGCGGTGGCCATCCATGTGGTGGATGTCCAGATGCAACGCGTCGCAGGGAATCTTCCGACGACGGAACTCGCGGGCGATGCGCTCCAGCTCGGCACGACTGGCGTAGCTGTAGCGCGATTGCTGATAGCCCAATGCCCATCGCGGCGGGAGCGGCATCCGCCCGGTCAGTCCCGTGAAGCGCGCGACGACGTCGGCAGGCGTGGGGCCAAGGAAGAGGTAGAGGTCAAGCGGGCCTGTCGCAGCGCAGAGGCGGAACTCGCCCGGCTCCGTGCAGCCGATGTCCCACGTCTGGCGCGCGGGGTTGTCCCAGAAGATGCCCCCTGCCCTGCCCTCGCGCAGCGAGAGCGCGAAGGGAATCGAGACGTAGAGATTGCGCAGGCTTGGATGGATGCAGGACGCGTGGCCGAGCACGTCCGCGTTCCAGAACTCGCGGATGAGTCCGCGCTTGTTTAACGGGCCGGTGGACTCACCGAGGCCGAAGATGCTTTCGCCGTCCGCAAGGCGGAGCGTGAGTTGCGGATGGCCACCGGCAACGGCAAATGAAGTGCAGCGGAAGATTTCAAGGCCGGTGCGATCGTGCAGCGTCCACGCGCCGGTGCGGTGGGTGAGGGAGAATTTCCCGGCAGTGGTGGTGAGCGCCAGTTGGCGGGCAGGGTGAGACTTCGTCGAACCCCATTTGCCGACAAAGGAGGCGCGCGCGGAGCGAGCATCTCTCACTGTTTCCGCCCTACCCGAGATGCTCGCTCCGCTCGCCTCGCTGCGCTCGGGATGGGGCTCGACAGAGTCTCGCCCTACCGAGCGGCAGACTCGCAATCTCAAAACATCCGGGGCGAGCGCGGTGATTTCGATGTTGGCTTTGAGCACAGAAATGAAAAAGCCGCCGGCTCGCGCCGGCGGCTTCAGGGCGAAATGGCGTTACGCCTTCGGCAGGAGGTCGGCCACGAGGGCCTTCTCTTCCTTCAGCTCGTTTTCCGTCGCGGTGATCTTCGCGCGGCTGAACTCGCCCACGGGCAGGCCCTGGACGATTTCCCACTTCTTGCCGTCGGTGCGGATCGGGTAGCTGAAGATCAGCCCCTTCTCGATGCCGTAGCTGCCGTCGGAGCAGACCGCGACGCTGAACCAGTCACCCGCCGGCGTGGGCGTGGTGAGGCGGCGGACGGTGTCCACCACGGCGTTGGCGGCGCTGGCGGCGGAGCTGAGGCCGCGCGCCTCGATGATCGCCGCGCCGCGCTTCTGCACGGTGACGATGAAATCCTTCTCCAGCCACTCGCGATGACCGATGACATCGGTGACGGGACGGTTCTGGATCTTCGCGTTGAAGAAGTCGGGATACATCGTGGAGCTGTGGTTGCCCCAGATGGCGAGGTTGGTGATCGTCTCGACCGGCACGCCGGCCTTTTTGGCGAGCTGCGTGCGGGCGCGGTTTTCGTCGAGCGCGGTCATGGCGAAGAACTGCTCGCGCGGCACGCCGGCGGCGCTGCTCATCGCGATGAACGAGTTCGTGTTGCAGGGATTGCCGACGACGAGCGTGCGGACATCCTTGGCGGCGTTGCTGGCGATGGCCTTGCCCTGGCCGGTGAAAATCTTGCCGTTCGCGGTGAGGAGATCCTTGCGCTCCATTCCGGGGCCGCGGGGCCGCGCGCCGACGAGCAGCGCCCAGTTGACGCCACGGAAGCCTTCGTTCAAGTCGCTCGTGGGGACGCACCCCTTGAGCAGCGGGAACGCGCAATCTTCCAGTTCCATGATGACGCCGCCGAGGGCCTTCATGGCCTTCTCGTCGGGGATCTCGATGAGGTGGAGGATGACCGGCTGGTTCGGACCGAACATCGCGCCAGAGGCGATGCGGAACAGGAGGGAGTAGCCGATTTGGCCGGCAGCGCCGGTGACTGCGACACGAATGGGTGTGTTCATAGTTTCAATTGCGGGCGGGAGTATGGGAATGCACCGGAAACATGGCAAGCGCAGCTTGCACGCCGGATCATGAGCGGGTGCAAACCAGCAAGTGAGTCCTTCTCATCTGTCTCCCGCTACTCGTCTTCTTTCACTCCGGTCAGCTTCGCTCCGGTGGCGCGACGGTCGGTGACGATGGCCCGGAACTGCCACGTCGCGCGCGGGTCGAGCATCTGGCGGTAATCGGTCGCCGTGCCCACCTTGTTCCCGGCGGCGTCGAGCAGGTCAAGTTCGACGCGCACGCCAAAGCGCTGCTGGTCGGAATCGTTCTTCAACATGCCAGTGACATAAACCAGACGGCTGCCTTTCGCGCCCTTGGGCTGGTCGAGCGCGACCTGGGTGACTTTCAAATCGCCGATGAGCTTCGGAGCCTTTGGTGTGCCGGGGGCGGGCGGGGAACTCGCAGGCGGAGCAGAAGCCGCTGATGGCGGAGCCGGCGAAGCGGGCGGAGGAGCGGGCGGATTTGCGACGGGAACCGGAGCCGCTGGCACGCGTGCTTTGGAATCCGCCGATGGAGGCGGGGTGGAGCTTCCCTCGTCATCCAGCGGCTGGGAACGGTTCTTCAAGTGACTGCCCACCACGATCACCACCGCGACCACGATCGCGAGGTTCAGCACCCACAGGCACACGCGAGGAAACGTCCTGCGGGCGGGCTGTGCGCCGCTCGTGTCCGCCGGGCGGATGGCGGACGGCTCAACGCGCCGGACCTCAGCGGGTGCGGGTCTGGCGACGGGAGGCGGCGAGGGTTTCGCAGCCAAGACTGGCGCGGAAATTGGAGCCACGGCGGGCTTCGCCACCACGGTAGAGGCCGACGCAGTTTGAAGCACCGGCGCAGCACGAGGGAGAAGAACGATTCCCCCGCACTTGCCGCAGTGGCTCGCGCCGCCGCCGGCGTAGTCGGGATACGAAACTTCCGCGCTGCAATGCGGACATCGGCACTTGAGGTATTTTTTGCCCGTGCTCATGAATCAAGGTGACGGGGAAAGGCTAGTGCATCGCTCGCAACGGCGGCAAGACCGGCAAATGCGAAAGTGCCAACGCGGCCCGCAAGTCAGGTTCCAACCGGCAGGAATCAGCCGGACACGGCCAAAATCAGTGGAGCCACGCGCTGAGAATCGGACGAAAGATGACCTGTGAAAGTGAGCCTCTGCGTCTTCCGTTTCGTGTTTGCGTGCATCCTTCTCTGCTGGCCGGGGGCGACGGCTTCGTTCGGGCAGTCGCTGGCAAACTTCACCGGTGCGTGGAACTTCACGCAGTTCTCCACGCCGGCCGTGCTGACCCTGGCGACGGTGAACTCGGCCGTGTCCGGAACCAACTACGTCACGTTGCAGGACATTCAGGAGAAGACGAATTTCATGGCGCGCGCCGTGCCCATGACCATAGACAGCGGCGGCAATTTCAGCGGGCCGGCAAACGGCGTCCTTGCCGTGGTGGGCCCGGGGCTTTTGCAGGCCACTCCCTCAGGACAAACCCCCGCACTGTTCAACGTGAACGCGGCCGAGGATGTCGCGGTCGCAGTGCTCCGGCCGCCTGACAGCAACCAGCAGGAGTTGATGCTGATGCTCAAGGTGCCGTCCACACTGACCGCCAGCGACCTGACCGGCACCTGGAAGATGGTGTCGCTGGGAACACCGCTGGCGCTGCAGCCGCGCCTGATGACGAACTACTTCGATCCCCAGCACCCTGTTGAAGGCGTCTCCGACATTGACGGGCGGTATCAGTTCGACACGGGCAACGGCACGCTCACGGTGGCGGCGGACGGCTCCTTCACCCTCGTCTTCGGCACCGACACCATGAACGGCACGGCGACGCCGGGGGCCGGCGGCCTGGTGCAGGTGACGATCCCGATGCCGCCGAACCCGACGATGAACCTTTCGTTCTACGTCAACCAGGGCAAGAACGTGATGACGGCGGTCCACGCCGAGACGAACTATCAGGAGCTGCTTGTGGCGGTGAAGCTGCCGGCATCGTCGCACCTGGCGGGTGAATCACTGGGTTTCTGGCGCGCCGGAAGCTTCGAAACCCCGGGCGGTCTCACGCTTCTCACAAACGCGCTGGGCTTTGTGTCGGACATCCCGGAGAAGAACAATTTTTCCGTGCACAGAGAGAAGATTCACATCGGACACACCGGTATGTTCACCCTCCCCTCCGACCAGAGTCTGGGTCTGATCAGCATCCCCTCGCCCGGAACCGTTCAGATCTCCGCCACCAACGCCGCCGGGGAAAGCTTCTCAAACACCATGTGGGCCAACTCCAGCAAGGATTTTCTCATCACGACGAAGACCGGCAGCACCCACGAAGTCACCTTCGTCACCCGCGCCCCCACCGACATCCAGGCAAGTGGCGGAGCTGAGTTCGGCCTGATCCTGCAAAAGACGAATCAACCGTCGGTCCGCGTTGATTTCTTCTGGGCGTCCGCGGCGAACCGGATGCTGCAGACAAGCACAAACCTGGTGGACTGGACGGACATCCCGGAGACGCAGGGCGGCTTCTCGCACAGGCCGCCGATGGGGAGCTTCATCCGCGCCTACTACCGCCTGCGCCAGACGCCGCCCTGAGCAAGTCGGTCCAAGATGGCATGGTGGCGAGCTGCGCAGCCGCGCCTTACCACTTCAATTCCTGCAAACGGCGCGCGACCTCCTCCGCGTTTGCGCGGCTGTTGAAGCTGCTGATGCGGAAGTAGCCTTCGCCCTTTGAGCCGAAGCCGCTGCCGGGCGTGATGACCACGTTGGCGTCGCCGAGAATCTTGTCGAACGCCTGCCAGCTCGTGACATCCTTCGGAGTCCTCACCCAGATGTAAGGCGCATTGACGCCGCCGAAGACTTTCAGGCCGGCCTTCTTCGCGCCGGCGCGCAGCACAGCGGCGTTGCCCATGTAGTGTTCGATGAGCGCCCTGACCTGCGCCTTGCCCTCGTCGGTGTAGAGCGCCTCGGCGGCGCGCTGGACGATGTAGCTCACGCCGTTGAACTTCGTCGCGGAGCGGCGGTTCCAAAGCGGATGGAGCGGCTTCATTTCGCCGGTGCGCGTGGCGGCGAGAAGGGTCTTGGGCACGACGGTGTAGGCGCAGCGCACGCCGGTGAACCCGCCGTTCTTGGAGAAGCTGCGGAACTCGATGGCGCACTCGCGCGCACCGGGAATCTCGTAGATCGAATGCGGGATCGCCGGGTCGCTGATGTAAGCCTCGTAGGCGGCGTCGAAAAGGATGATGGCCTTGTTTTCGAGCGCGTATTTCACCCAGGCCTCGAGCTGCGCACGCGTGGCGACGGCTCCGGTCGGGTTGTTCGGCGAGCAGAGGTAAACGATGTCCACGTGCTTCTTCGGCGGCTCGGGCACAAAGCCGTTGCCCGGGCGGCACGGGAGGTAAACCAGTTTGCCGTAGGCGCCGGCTTCGTTCGCCTCGCCGGTGTGGCCGGCCATCACGTTCGTGTCCACGTAAACGGGATACACGGGATCGCTGATGGCGATTTTGTTTTTGCCGCCGAGCACGTCGAGGATGTTGCCGCAATCGCACTTCGAGCCGTCGCTGACGAACACCTCGTCGTCGGCCACGTCGAGGCCCCTGTCGCGGAAATCATTCTTCGCGATCGCGGCGCGCAGGAAATCGTAGCCCTGCTCGGGACCGTAGCCCTTGAAGCTGGCGCGCACGGCCATTTCGTCCACGGCCTTGTGCAACGCGGCGATCACGGCGGGCGGCAACGGCTCGGTGACATCACCGATGCCGCAGCGGATGAGGCGCCTGGCGGCCTCGGGGTTCGCATCGCAGAACGCTTTCACGCGCCGGCCGATTTCGGGGAAGAGGTAGCCGGCTTTGAGCTTCAGGTAGTTGTCGTTGAGGAAGGCCATGATGGGGGCTGGGGGCTGGCGTCTAGGTTCTCGGGTTGCGCGGCTCCGCCGCAAATTCAAGGCGCAGACGGTAGCGTTGAAGCGCGGTTTCGCAAGCGGCAAAACCGCCTTTACAGCACACGCGGCGGCAGGCCAGACTCGCGGCAATATGCGCAAGACACTGCGATTGGCCGGATTGATGGCGGCGGCGTTGCTCGCCGGATGCGGGACAACCTCCACCGTTACAAACCTGTCGCCCCGCACCCAGTTGCGGAATGCGCAGGGGCTTTACCCGGTGGAGATCGAGTTCCGCAGCAACATGCAGGCGCTCAAGAAGGAAACCCTCAAACCCTATCTGCAGGTCGGCGAGAACAGCTACCCGATGCGCCGCACCCAGCGCATGGAGCAACGGTGGGAAACCCTCCTGCCCATCCCCGCCACGACCAACCAGGTCGTTTACCGCGTGAAGGTGGACTTCGAATACAATGCCTTCCAGGGCGCGAAACCCGAGAGCGTCCTCTCCGCGCCGTATGAGCTTCAGGTCCGGGAGAAATGACCGCGGCAGAGCGGTTCCCCGTCACTTCTCCCGCTTCCGCAATATCTCCGCGTGGACACGGGCCACGTCCCCCATGTAGCCGTTCCGGTCGGCGCGCTCGGCGGCCTTGAAGATATAGTCGCGCGCCTGCTTCGCGTCGCCGATGGCCTCGAAGTAAATGCCGAGGTAAAGGTGCGCGTAAAAGAGCGGTTCACCCGCGCGGGTTTCGGCGGGCGCGGCCTTTGCGGCGGCGAGCACGTCTTCCGGCCTGGCCTTGCCACCGAAGAGCTGGTGGACCTGTGCCATCGGCACTCGCCCGTCGCCCTCGATGGGAATCAGCCCCTTCTTCGCCTTCTCCAATCCGTCCGCGCGCGCGGCGCAGAGGAAGTGCCAGACGGCGTTCTCCACGTCGTTCGAGTTCACGGTCTGGTGGATTTCAAACTGCTCCCTGCCCTCCTTGAACCGGCCCGCGTAGTAGAGCGCGATGCCGCGCTGCCAGTGTTGCGGCTTCTGCGCGGGCACGAGTTCGAGGAACTTGTCGAAGTCGGCGATGGACTCGGTGATTTTGCCGAGCTTGAAGTTCGCTTCGCCGCGCGCCTGCCAGGCGTTCGGCGACCCGGGGTCGAGCTTGATGACTTCGGAATAATCGGCCACGGCCTTCGCGTGCTGGCGTTGCGCGGTGTGAAGCTGCGCACGCAGAAACCAGCCCGACGGCTGTTTCGGCGCGGCCTCGGTGAGCTGCGTGGCAAGCCCGATGGCGGCCGGGATGTCCCCCTTGCGATAGGCGGCGACGGCCTGCTGCGCGATGGCGGTCGTGTCCGGCCCCGCCGCACGCACGGAAGGCAGCAGCACGGCACTGACGGCGACCCCGGCGATGAACCTGCGCAGGCGGCGAAGGAGGGCGATGGCGTTCACGCGCGGACCATAGAAACCAGCCCCGCCCGCGTAAACCGTGAACTTGCGCTGGTTCAACATGGCGAAAATCCCGCGCGATCACGGCCAGGCTCCGCCGCCGTTTGAATCTTGGAATCGCAAGGTTCATTTCCTAGGTTGTCCGCCGTGAATCCTTTCCGTCCCGCCGCACTCGCCGCCGCGACCCTGCTCATGCTGGCATCGCCGCTGGCCGCCGCCGACTACAAGCCGCCGCAGAAAAGCCTGGGCTTTCCCACTTACAAGAACGCGCCGCCGGGCAAACAGATGTCCGGGCAGCACGCGGCAGCCACCACGCCCGCGCTGTCGCCGGAGGAGGCGCAGCGGAGGTTCACGCTGCCGCCGGGCTTTGAAATCCGCCTCTTCGCCAGCGAACCCGAAGTGGTGAACCCCGTCGCGATGACGTGGGATGAACGCGGGCGGCTGTGGGTGGTGGAGCTTTACGAGTATCCGCTCGGCGCGAAGCCTGGCGCGAAGGGCCGCGACCGCATCAAGATTCTCGAAGACACCGATGGCGACGGGCGCGCGGACAAGGTCACGGTCTTCGCTGATGGTTTCAGTCTGGCGACGGGCATCCTGCTCGGTCACGGCGGCGTGTTCCTCGGGCAGGCCCCGCACGTCCTCTTCCTGCAAGACACGAACGCCCCGGCGGGCGCGGGCATCGGCGCGTTTCAGAAGGCGAACAAGCAGACGGTGCTGCTCACCGGCTTCGGCCTCGAAGACCGCCACGAACTGCTCAATGGCTTCACCTGGGGACCGGACGGCCAGCTCTACATGACTCACGGCGTGTTCACGCGTGCGAGCGTGAAAGACCCGCAGAACCCGGACGCGCCCGCCGTGCGCATGGACGCCGCCGTCGCGCGCTACGACGTGCGGACGCGCAAGTTCGAGGTCTATGCCGACGGCACGAGCAATCCGTGGGGCGTGGACTTCGACCGCGCGGGCAACGCCTTCCTCAGCGCGTGCGTGATTGACCACATGTTCCACATGGCCCCCGGCGGCATCTACGTGCGGCAGGGCGGCCAGCCGATGTTCCCTTACGCCTACCAGTTGCTGCCCAGCATCGTGGATCATCGCCACAAGATGGCGGCCTACGCGGGCATTCAGGTCTATCTCGGCGACCAGTGGCCGGCGGAACATTACGGCACGATTCTCTGCGGCAACCTCCACGACAACGCCGTGCATCAGGACACGCTCACGCCGAACGGCAGCACCTTCAAAAGCTCGTTCAAGCAGGACTTCATCCGCGCCAACGACGGCTGGTTCATGCCCGTGAGCCAGCAAGTCGGCCCCGACGGCGTGCTGTGGATCATGGACTGGTATGACAAGTATCCCTGCTACCAGAACGCCCGCGCCGATCCCGAGGGCGTGGATCGCGAACACGGCCGCATCTGGCGCGTGGTCCACACCGGAAACGACAAGGGCAAGGCCGTCCCCAGCCGCCCGCAGCGCGACATGGACCTCGCGAAACTCACCTCAGCGCAACTCGTCGAGCGCCTCGCGCACCCGAACATCTGGCAGCGCAAGATGGCGCAGCGAATCTTGAGCGAGCGCCGCGATGACAAGGTGATGGGCTTGTTGCAAAGCCAATTCGCAAGCGGCAAGTCGCTGGAATCCCGGCTTGCTTCGCTGTGGACACTGCACAGTTCCAGCTACCTTGCGGACGACCAAATCAAAAAGGCTGTCGAAGACAAAGAACCCGCCATCCGTTACTGGGCTGCGCGCCTCATCGGCCAGCATCAGCCCATGTCCGACGCGCGTCTCAAGCTGCTCGGCACGCTGGCTCGCGATTCGGAGGCCGTCGTCCGTGCAGGTGTCGCAACTGCGCTTCGGCAGACCACGTCCGGCTCGCTCACGGTCAACACCCCTCCGGCGCGTTCCATTGCTCTGAACCGGCGCGTCATCCTGCAAGGCACCAGCACAGTGTCACCGCTGGACTGGAATCTCGTTGAAAACGTCTTCGATGGGTTGCTGCGGTCCACCAAGGAGCCGTCGGAACCGCTGCTGCCGAGTCTGACTTGGATGGCGATGGAGCCATTGGTCGCAGCGGAGCCGGCCTTCTTGTCATCGTTTAACGAGTCCATGGAGGGTCTGCCGATGGTTGGGCCGTTGGTTTACAAAACCATGCGGCGCATCTGTGACCTGCAAAACCCAAAGCACTTGGATGCCGCGTTGGACAACATTGCGCGGATCTCGGCAGGCAGTCCGCTGCTCGCCTTCGCGCTCAACGGCCTCGTGGACGGGCAGAAGGGCAAGGCGCTCAAGCCCAACAAACCCACCGAAGCCGTGATGCAACGGCTCCTCGCCAGCCCGCGCGAAGACGTCGTCCGCCAGGCCCGCCAGCTCGGCGCGCTCTGGGGCGATGCCGGCGCGATGCAGGCTAGCCTCGCGCTCGTGAACGACGCCAAGGCCCCGCTCGACGAGCGCCTCAAGGCTGCGCAGACCGCGCGCCAGCTCAAGAACGATGCTTCCCGCGACGCGCTCCTGAAGGCCATCACGCCCGGCAATCCCGAGCCGCTTGTGCTCGAAGCCATCGCCGGCCTCAGCCAGCTCGGCGCCTCGGCGACCACTGAGGCGCTCTTCGCGCATTGGAAGAACTTCAGCCCCGCCGCCCGCCGCGCCGCCGCCGAGACTCTGGCCTCGCGCAACAACTGGGCTTCACAACTCCTGAGCGAGCTGGAGCAGAAGCGCATTCTCGCCAGCGACATTCCCGCCGCGACCATCCGCACGCTCACGCGCAGCGAGGCGGATTACGGGATGCTCGCCAAGCGCGCCACCGCCATCTTCGGCCGCGTGCGCGACGCCAGCGCGGACAAGCTCACCATCATCGCCGCGAAGAAGCGGATGATTCTCAGCGCGCAAGGCCAGCCGGACTTGAAGGCCGGTCACGAGGTCGCGAAGAAGATTTGTTTCACCTGCCACAAGCTCCACGGCGAGGGCGCGGACATCGGTCCCGACCTGACGGGCGTGGGCCGCAGCAGCCTCGATGCGCTGCTGGCCAACATCATTGACCCGAACCAGATCATCGGCGCGGGCTACGAGATGGTGGAGATCACGACCAAGGACGACCGCAGCCTCAGCGGTCGCATGGTCGAGAACACCGACACCCGCGTGCGCCTCCTGAGCGCCGGGCCGAAGGAGGACGTGGTGGCCAAGAGCGACATCGCCAGGCTGCGCGTGAGCGAACTGAGCGTGATGGCTGAAGGCCTGGAGCAGATGCCCGACGCCGACTTCCGCAACCTCATCGCCTACCTCCTGAACCCGCCCGGCGACAAAGCGCCGTTCAGTTGGAAGAACGATGGTGGTAGTGGGGCAGGCGTCCCGCCGGGATCAAAGAAGTCCGCCTCCACCCAGCGCGTGGACTGGGAATCCGTCTCCCTCTGGAACCCGGACTGGCACGTCCTCGCCCCGGACTTCGAAGGTTCGCCCGCGAAGCTCGTCGAGTTCGCCGGGCAGCGGAACGTGCTGCTCACCCATCCCTTCGACCGCGAGAAACCCGCCGCGCTGGAACGCGAACTGACGATTCCCTTCGGCCAGAAGACCATGCTGAAATTCCTCGTCGCCTCGCACGAGAAGGGCGACTGGGAACTCCGCGTCCTCGCCAACGGCAAGCCGCTGCACAAGCAGCTCATCGCCCGCCGTGGCAGCGACGTCTGGCTGCCCGTGACCGTGGACCTCACCCCGCTCGCCGGGCAGAAGGTCAAGCTGCGGCTGGAGAACGCGGCGAACGGCTGGAGCTGGGAGTTTGGGTATTGGGCCGGGGTCGAGGTCAAGTCGGAGCGCGTGACGGTGGCGCGGTGAACGACCATCGTTCGCAGGCGAAAGCGGCGCTGAAGCTGCCGCAGTCCAGACGCTTCGCGAATCCGATGGCCGCTGGTGGTCGCGCCAGCGTTTGGAGTGCGGTGGCTTTCAGCACCGCTTTTCCGTAGGTGACGATGTGAGGAGTCTCACTTGTTTCCGCCCGAAAGTCAGAGACTCCTCACGTCGTCTCCTACGAGGTTGGGGGCGCCGCCGGGCGTTCCGTCCGCGTTTCGAGGAAGGCTTTCAGCTCCTGCGCCGTTTTGCCGCCGAAGCCGGGGACTTCGGCGATCTGCTCGACGGTCGCGAGGCGCAGGCGGTGGATGGAGCCGAACTTTTTGAGCAGCACCTGCTTCCGCGCGTCGCCCACGCCGGGGAACTCGTCGAGGATGCTCTCGGAGATTTTCCGCAGCCGGAGCTGGGCGTTGTAGCTGTTGGCGACGCGGTGGGACTCGTCGCGCACGCGCTGGAGGAGTTTTACTGCAGGGTGGTCGAGGCCGAGGCGCAACGGCGCGGCTTCGCCGGGCTGGTAGATTTCCTCGAACTCCTTCGCGAGGCCGATGATGGCGATGTGGCTCAAGCCCAGCTTCGCCAGCTCTGCGCACGCGGCGTTGAGCTGGCCCTTGCCGCCGTCAATCAGGATGAGGTCCGGCAGGCGCACGGCGGCGGGAACTTTCGGCACCCACGGAGCGGTCATCTCGTCGCGGCTG
Source organism: Limisphaerales bacterium (assembly GCA_041666725.1). Lineage (GTDB taxonomy): Bacteria > Verrucomicrobiota > Verrucomicrobiia > Limisphaerales > SXTU01 > SXTU01. Next base: position 8,332 of record JBAYGL010000006.1, on the reverse strand, counting down.
GCGGCGTCATGGACGATGGCGTCGAAGGTGGAGGTGGGGCGGGTTTCTGGAGCTTCTTCACCTTCTTCCACAGTAGGACAGGCATCCTGCCTGTCTTCTGACTTTGTCTTTTCGGCTTCCGTGGCGTTCAGCTCTTGAATGGATGTCAGGCTGGAAGCCTGACCTACTTCGCGCTTCAGCCGCGAGTAACGCCGCCGGATCGTCTCGGCCATGCAGGCGAAGTCGTCTTGGCCGGTCACGGTCTTGATTTTGAAACGCCGGTAGTTCGTGCGGTCGGGGCGGCCGCGCCAGAAGCTCACGAGCGAGGCCACGGCGAACGTGCCGCTGATGTTCGAGATGTCGAAACCCTCGATCCGCTGCGGCGGCGCGGCCAAGCCGAGCACCTTCGCCAGCTCCTCCAAGTCGCGCTCCGGATGGATGGACACCGGCAGCGAGTAAGGCACGCGCTCGAAGGACTTCGTCTTCTTCGTCGAGCGCTTGATGTCTGCCAGCAAGTCGCGGAGCTGCGCGGCCTGCTCGAAGTCCTGCGCGTCGGCGGCCTTCTTCATCTGCGCCTCCAGTTCAGTAGCCATCTCGTCGCACTGGCCGTCGAGGAAGTCGCAGCCGGCGGTGACCTGCATGAGGTATTGCTCGCGCGTCACGTTGCCGATGCATGGCGCGGTGCAGACCTTCATGTGCGCGTAGAGGCAATGCTTGTAATCGCTGGCGTCGGGCGTGAGCGGACGGCAGCCCCGCAGGTTGAACTTGTGCCGCACCAAGTTGAGCGTCCGCCGCAGCGCGCCGCCGCTGGCGAAGGGGCCGAAGTAACGCGCGCCGTCGTCGAGCTTGAGGCGCGTGAGCGTGAAGCGCGGGATGGGGTCGTTGAGGTTGACCTTGAGGAGGAGGAAACGCTTGTCGTCGCGGAAGGAGACGTTGTAGCGCGGCTGAAACTCCTTGATGAGCTTGCCTTCGAGCAACACGGCCTCGGCATCGGACTTCACCATGTGCCAGTCGAAATCGTGAATGGCCTCGACGAGCGCGTTGAACTTCAAGTCCCAGCCCAGGCGGCGGGACGACTGGAAATACTGGGCGACGCGCTTGCGGAGGTCGCGCGCCTTGCCGACGTAAATCACCGTGCCGAAGCGGTCCTTGTGCAGATACACGCCGGGCCGGTGCGGCACCTGCGAGAGCTTGCTGCGGATGTGGTCGGTGACGGGCATGGCTACTCGTGGACGTAAGCCCAAGTCCCCATGCGCTCAAGGACGCCGCCCCAGCCTTCGTGCGGATAATTCTGCTTCGGCAGGTAGATGAAGCGGTCGAAGCCGATGCCGACGACTGGCGGCATTACGTCCAACATCCAAGCGTTGCCTTCCAAGTCAGCTTCAGGTGCTGGCCGCCGGTAGAAGTATTCCGAGGCAGTGCCAATGCCTGGTGTGGGAATCACCGACAAATAGCCGGGCACAAGCTCGGCCAAATTGCTTGGTGGCCGACCAGTTGCAGCTTCATGCTTTCGGATGGCTTCGATGAGCGATTCAGCCCGAACCATGACTTGCTCCAGAGCAACTCGCCTTACAGGCAGGCTCAACCTGAAGCCGACAAAGAAGCTGGCGACTGCAACGGAAAGGCAAACCAAACCCCAGGCCGCATACCGGCGAAACCGTGGGACGCAGCCACCAATGAAACAAATCGGCAAGCCGAGCAACGCCCCAGGAAAGCTGAGTATCACGATCAATGCCAAAAGGCCGCCAAGATGGTGGAGTCCTGACTCCCGCCATGAGAGCCATTCTGCCAAAGGCAGCAAACCCGCTGGGGCGAAGGCGAGGCCCAAGAGCTGGCAGCGAGTTGAGGAGGTCCACTCCTTCGATGCTGGCGTCTTGGCAGATGGTTGGGCGCAGTCGTTCATGTCGGTGCGCAGCGGCCGCTCACCATGCAATCGAGGTCAGCTCTGCTCCGGCTGCCTTTGGCGCTGCTTGTCCGCCTCCGCACGGGCCTTTACCCGTGCGAGCCACGCCTCGCTGCGCCGCATTTCCTCTTCCTTCTCCTCCGGTGTGGCGGGACGCAGGTAGCCCTTGCCGGTCTTCGCGAAGAGTGGTTCGGGCTTGTAGCGGTCCACGGTCGCGCCCGCCTCGGCAATCAAGTCCTCAGCCGTGATGTATTTTAGGAGGTCGAGGCGGAGCTTCATGGGAGGCAAACTAGCGCACCGCCCTTGCCGCAGCCAGCGGCTTTTCAAGTCTGCTTCGCCAACTCCGGCCGCTCCATGAACGCGTAGCACAGCAGGTGGCAGATGCCCATGTGCGCGTCCTCGGCGCGGCCGTAGTGGCCGTCGGCGATGACGATGACGTCCTTTGCAATCTCCGCGAGCTTGCCGCGCTTGGCTCCGACGAGGGCGATGGTGTGCAGCCCATTGGCGTTGGCCCATTCGATGGCCTTCACGCAATTCGGCGAGCTGCCGCTCACGCTCATGGTCAGCGCAATGTCGCCGGGGCGGCCGTAGTTCTGGAGCTGGCTCGCGAAGACGTCGGCGTAGGAGTAGTCGTTGCCCAGCGCGGTGAGCCAGCTCACGTTGTCGTTGAGCGAGAGCACGCGGAAGCGCTTGCCGAGCTTGTCGGACGCGCCCTTGCCGAGGTCCGTGGCGAAGTGCGAGGCATTGGCCGCGCTGCCGCCGTTGCCGAAGACGAAAACCTGCCGGTCCTCGCGGTGCGCCTGCCGCAGCTTTTCAACGAGACGCGAAACCGCATCCGCCGGGATGGAGTCGAGCGCGGCCTTCTGCTTGGCGATGTAGTCGGAAATCCAGTCGTTCATCGCGATCACTGTGGCAAAGCTTCGGCGAGCACGGCAACCAAATTGAAGGGTGACACGATTGGGAAACCGGCGCAGGTCGGACACGCTCCCGGTCCAGAGGCAGGAAGAATGGAAGCGGACGCCCCGGGGCTCGTTCCTCAAGTTTTCTTGCTCAACGACACCCCGCCCACCGCCACGATCCGGCCCGACTTGTCGCGGATGGGAAACTTCAAGGTGAGGTAGAGCACGCGGCCCTCGGGCTTGTCCACGAACTCCTCTTCGCGGACGGGGAGGCCCTTGTCGATGACGAGACGATTCACCTCAAGGAACCGCTTTGCCATCAGTGTCGGGAAGATCGCGCTGCACGACTTGCCCAGCGCCGTCTCGCGCCGGATGCCGGTCGCCTCCTCCCAGCCGCGGTTCGCCATGAGCAACAGCCCGCCGACCGACCAGACGTAAAACGGCTCGGGGAGGGAATCCGCCATCGCGCGGAGAAATTCGCATTCGCTTCCAAAACCCAAAGCCAGCCCCTGAAGCTGCTGGGTGACCAGCGCCGTGAGCGGTTCTCCACAGGGCTTGCAGTCCGCCGGCTTCCCTGAGGGCCCGGGGCCTGCGCGGCGGCGGGTGACGGAGGTTTTGGGTGTGGGTGTCACTGACGGGGGAAAGAATGCAGAAGCAAAATGCGTTTCCAAGCGGAAAGCGGCACACGCCGGCTTTTGCTGCCGGGCGGAATTGCCACATCGTCAAAGAAACCGTTTCAGACAGCCTCTGATGCGGAGCCGGGCGCGTGGTGGCGAGTTTTCACTTTATCTTTGCAACGGCGGGCAGGCATGCTGCGAACGTCACATGGGGAAGCCACGGTTTCGAATCAGGACGCCTTTGCAGCCCGATGAGCCAAGTGTCCGGTTATATTGACCCGCGCTGTGATATCATCCTCATCACCACCTCAAATCCTTCGCCGCAGCAAGATGCGGCGGGCCTTGGATTTTGGGGCCGCTTGTGACGGACATTTGCGCAATACCCACCGGCCCGGCCGGCTTGTCAGGGGAGCCGGGAAATGAACGTGCCGCCCAAGCTCCGTGATCTTTCCATCCGCAACAAACTGCGGCTGATCATCGTGGGCTCCTGCGGCGTGGCGCTGGTGCTCGCCTGTGTCCTGTTTTCCGTTTCCTCCGAGGCCTGGTCACATGCCGAGACGCGGCGTGAACTGGTGACGATGGCCGAACTCGTCAGCCTTTCCACTGCCGACGCCCTCGAACGGAACGACACGTCGGCCAGCCAGCAGGCCATCCGGATTCTGCGGGAAAACCATGGGATCCTGACTGCGGCGATTTATCGCGAGGCGGGCACCCTCTTCACACTGTTCCGGCGGACCGAGACCACACCCACCCCGCCGGTCCCCCTTCCCGCGGAAGGCTTCCACGCGGAGCGCCTCGAACTGGTCATGCGCATCCGGTCCACACGCGGCGGCGTGCTGGGTTCCATTTACCTTCGGGCTGATCCCTCGCTGCAGCACTCCTTCCTGAGCAGCTATTTCAGCATCGTGGCGGCGTCCGTGCTGATCGCAACGCTCGGAGCCCTTGGCCTGGCCACATGGCTGGAGCACACCATAACAGCCCCCATCCACAGTCTGATTCACACCGCCGGGCGGATTTCCCGCGAGGAGAATTTCACCATCCGCGCCCCAAAGGCCGGTGCCGACGAACTCGGCCAGCTCGTCAACAGCTTCAACGACATGCTGGCGCAAATCCAGGTCCGCGACGTGGAGCTGCGCCATCACCGCGACCACCTTGGCGAACTGATCGCCCAGCGCACCGCCGAATTGTTTCAACTGAACCACGCGCTCTTCCTGGCCAGGGACAAGGCCGAGGACGCCAGCCGCGCCAAGAGTTCCTTCCTCGCCAACATGAGCCACGAGCTGCGCACGCCGCTCAACGCCATCATCGGCTACAGCGAGATGCTCATCGAGGAGTCGGAGCCGTTGGAGCAGAAGGAGGCGTTGCACGACCTCCAGCGCATCCAGACCGCAGGAAAACAACTGCTCGACCTCATCAACGAGGTGCTTGACCTCTCCAAGATCGAGGCCGGCAAGATGACGCTTCACTACACGGACTTCGACCTCGTCGCACTCGCCCGCGACGTCTCCGACATGGTCCGCCCGCTGGCCGAGAAGAACCGGAACCGCCTCGTGCTGGACACACCGCTCACCGCGCTGCCGGTGCATTCCGACGCGACCAAGATCCGTCAGACGCTGCTGAACCTGGTGAACAACGCGTGCAAGTTCACGCATCAGGGCGAAGTGCGGCTCCGCCTCGGCACGGAGGAAACGGACGGACGCGACTGGGCGCTTGTCCAGGTCAGCGACACGGGCATGGGCATGACGCCGGAGCAGATGAGCCGACTCTTTCAGGCCTTCACCCAGGCCGACATCACCGTCGCGAGCAAATTCGGCGGCACCGGCCTGGGACTGGCCATCAGCCGCACGTTTTCGGAGGCGCTGGGCGGCCAGTTGACCGTGGCCAGCGAGCTCAACCGGGGCTCGACCTTCACCCTCCGCCTCCCTGTCGGCCCGCTGACCGCGAAGACCGACTCTCCCGCCGCCGCACCCGCCCCTGCCCTCGATTCACCACCACCAGTCGGCGCGCCGTCAGTGCTGGTGATTGATGACGACCCGCATGCACGCGACCTCCTGGTCCGCTTCCTTCAGAAGGAGGGCTATTCCGTGCAGACCGCCTCCGGTGGAGAGCAGGGTTTGCTGATGGCCCGGCAGTTGCGCCCGGGCCTCATCACACTGGACGTGATGATGCCGGAAGTGGACGGCTGGTCCGTCCTCAACCAGATCAAGGCAGACCCCGAGATCGCCGGCATTCCGGTCGTGATCGTCACCATGACCGAGGATCAGGACAAGGGCTTCACGCTCGGAGCGTCGGAATTTCTCACCAAGCCGGTGAACTATTCAAAGCTCAGCGTGATGCTCCGCCAGCTTTGCCCCGCGCCCGGTGACCGCCCCATCCTCGTGGTGGAGGACGACGAGATTTCAAGCCACCTGCTCCGGCGCAATCTGGAGAAGGAGGGTTACACCACGGTCCTCGCCTCCAACGGCCGCGCCGCGCTCGAACTCATCCACGTGCGGCTGCCCGCGCTGATCCTCCTCGACCTGATGATGCCGGAGATGGACGGATTTGCGTTCGTGCAGACAGTGCGGGAGCGGAAGGATTTGCGCGGCGTGCCCATCATCGTCCTTACCGCGAAGGACCTCACCGAGGACGACAAACGGCGGCTTGCCGGAAACGTCGCCGGCATCCTCCAGAAGCAGACCCTCACGCCCGAAAACTTGCAGGCCGAACTTCGGGCCGCCCTCGCCCGCCACCTGCCGTCCCCGCCCAAGGGCTGACCCGGCGCAACGCAACCACGGCTTGTCCGGCGGGTGGCGACGGCGTAATCCTTCCGCATGACCATCGGCGTGCCCAAGGAAATCAAGGCCCAGGAAAACCGCGTCGCACTGCTCCCCTCGGCGGCCTACCAGCTCATCAAGCGCGGACATGATGTGATCGTCGAACGCGGCGCGGGCGCGGGCGCGGGCTATCCGGACAGCGATTACGCGCAGGCCGGCGTGAAGTTCGTCCCGGAACACGCCGCCGTCTTTGCAGAGGCCGACCTGATCGTGAAGGTGAAGGAGCCGCTTCCGGAAGAATATCCGCTGCTGCGGGCGGGGCAGCTGCTTTTCACCTATCTTCATCTCGCCGCCAACCGCGAACTGACCGGGGCGCTCCTGAAATCCGGTGCGACGTGCATCGCCTACGAGACCATCGAGGTGAACCGCCGCCTGCCGCTGCTCGAACCCATGAGCGAAATCGCCGGGCGCATGAGCGTGCTCGTGGGCGGCTACTTCCTCGCCAAGCACTGCGGCGGCAACGGCGTCCTGCTCGGCGGCGTGCCGGGCGTCCTGCCGGGCAAGGTCGTCGTCCTCGGCGGCGGCGCGGCGGGCGTCAACGCCGCCCGCATGGCCCAGGGCCTCGGCGCGGACGTGACCATCCTCGAAGTGGACGTGGAGCGGATGCGCTTCCTCGACATCACCCTGCACACCGCACACACGCTCTACTCGAACGAGGCGCACCTGATGGAGCTGCTGCCCACGGTGGACCTGCTCATCGGCGCGGTGCTCGTGCCCGGCGCCAAGGCCCCCAAGCTCATCCACCGCGAGATGCTCCGCCGGATGCGCCCCGGCAGCGTGCTCGTGGACATCGCGATTGACCAGGGCGGCTGCGCCGAAACCTCCCGCCCCACCACCCACCACGACCCGACGTTCATCGAGGAGGGCGTCCTCCACTACTGCGTCGCCAACATGCCCGCCGCCTACGCCCGCACCGCCACGCAGGCGCTCACCAACGTCACCTACCGTTACATCGAGCAGCTTGCCGACCTCGGCCTCGCCGAAGCCTGCCAGCGCCACCCTGCCCTGCTCGGCGGCATCAACGTGCAGGCCGGCCAGATCACATGCCGTGCCGTGGCGGAGGCACACGGGCTGCCTTTTGTGCCCGCAGCCGTATAGACAGGGAGTGTTCAGTAATCAGTAGTCAGTATTCAGTCCCGCAGGGTTTGCGAGCTTCGAGCGCCGTTCCTCAACTGAAGACTGATTACTGAACACTGCCTCCCTCCCCAAACTTGAAACTTCCCCCCGCCCGCACGTGTTCTATGCTCCGTAACGCAGCCCACACCCGATCCGTAACAAGCGGCTGCCGCAAACGTCACCTCACCACATCCGGCTTATGATAATGGCAGACATCCTCAAATACTTCCTCCTCATCCTCGGCGGTCTGCTTGTGTTCATCTCGTTCTGGCTTGCGGCGGAGGCATTGTTCCCCGCCATCGTCGAACGCACGCGCGACCAATACGGCCGTCCATGGAGACTCACCTTCGCCGGGCTCGCAATGAGCACCCCCCTCATCCTCCTGTCACTTGCATGCTTCAAGTTCGCCAAGAATCCCCTGATGAACATTGCCGGCATGGTGTGTCTCGGCGTCGTGACGCTCGGCGGCCTCGCGGGCTCGGCAGGCTTTGCCAAACGCATCGGCGCGGGCCTGCCCTCGCCGACCGATGAAACACAGCCCTGGCGTCGCGTCCTGCGCGGCGGCATCGTGCTCACGCTCACGTATCTGCTGCCTTTCATCGGCTGGATGGGCCTGAGCATCTGGACGCTGGTCACCGGCTTTGCCGCGCTCGTCTTCGCCGTGCGCGAGGCAAAGGCGGCGAATCCCGCGGCTCCCGCGCCGTCGAAGACCGAACCGCCCGCCGTCCCGGCCGCCGCATGAACCTAGAAACCGCAGTTAACGCAAAGGCGCAGAGAGGAAGGAATTTGGTTGTGTCGCCAAGAGGAACCCCGTTCACCTGCGCGGTGAGTGTGCAAGCGCAACCAGCCAAGCCGGTTTCCTTTGCGGCTCTGCGCCTTTGCATTGCTATCTCCCAACTTCGTCGCTGTCTGAGAAGATTTTTTCCAACGCAGAGGACGCGGAGACCGCAAAGATTGCGCAGAGACCGAAGGGAAGGATCCGTCTCCGCGCCTCTCTGCGGT
>JBAYGL010000005.1:0-28742 GCA_041666725.1 Limisphaerales bacterium | reverse complement strand
GGTCGAAGCTGCAGCTCCTCGTGCCCAACGCGCTCATCGTCGTTGGCCACGGGCAGATGAGCGGCGACGAGCTGGAGGACGTGATGACGAAGTTCGTGAACGGCGAGGCGGACGTGCTGCTGTCCACCACGATCATCGAGAGCGGCCTGGATATTCCGAACGCCAACACGCTCATCATCGACCGCGCGGACCGCTTTGGTTTGAGCCAGCTTTACCAGCTTCGCGGCCGCGTGGGCCGCTACAAGCACCAGGCGTTCGCCTACCTGCTCCTGCCGCGCCACGCGCGCCTGCTCACGGACGTGCGCAAGCGCATGAGCGCCATCAAGCAATACGCACAGCTCGGCAGCGGCTTCAAAATCGCGATGCGCGACCTCGAAATCCGCGGCGCGGGCAACCTGCTCGGCTCGCAGCAGAGCGGCCACATCACCGCCGTGGGCTTCGAGCTTTACTGCAATTTGCTCAAGCAAAGTGTCGCTGCACTGAAGGGTGAGAAGGTGAAGCAGCGGACGAGCGCTGCGCTGCGGCTGGATTTCCTGGCGATGAATCCGGTGGCGGAGGCCGGTGAGGAAATAACCGGTAATCAGTCTTCAGTAAAAAAGCCGGTTGAGCGCACAGGGCAACCGTCCCTTTCGTCCATCTCAGTCCCGCGTGACGTTGACGTGTGGGTGCAACCATCGCACCCGGACGCCGACGAACCCGAAACGCAAAACTCGAAACGCGAAACCAAACGGGGCGGCGCGTTCCTGCCGCCCGCCTACATCACCGAGCCGCAGCATCGCATCGAGGCCTATCGCCGGCTGGCCCAGGCCGAGACGAAGGCCGACGTGGATGCGCTGGGCCGGGAGCTGCGGGATCGTTACGGGAAATGGCCCAGGCCGGTGGAGCTGCTGCTGCTGGCCGCCGAGCTGAGGTTGCTCGCGGGCGCGCGCGGCCTGGACGCCGTGGAGACGAAGGCCGGCAAGCTGATGCTTCACCGGCGCGGCGACTACATCCAGCTCGGCGGCAAGTTCCCGCGCCTGATGAAGACGGAGCCGCTCGCCGTTCTGAAGGAAATCAAGAAGCTGCTGCTGTCGCTGTGAGGGCGAAAGTCCGCGTCGGCACCTGGAGGCTACCGCTTTACCCAGCGGTAGGCGGTTTGCGCATTCTTCGAGAAGAACTTCTCCAGCGCCACCCGTCCCTTCGCGCTGAAGTAGTCATGGACGATGCCCTGCACCGTGGCGAGCGGAGCGAAGCGCGCGCTCACAAGCCAGTTGCTGCCGTAGATGAGCCGGTCCGGACCGAACGCGCTCCACGCGACGTCCAGCCAGGGACGGTAAAACTCCACGTCGCGCGGTGCCGAGCCGTCTTTCCTGCCCGTGCCCTCCGCGAGCGCGGAGACCTTGAGGAAGACATTCGGAAATTTCGCGGCGGCCTCGAGATCGCGCCGCCAGGTTTCCGAGACGTTCTTCCCGTCAATGCGCGTGTTGGCCAGATGGTTGATGACGATGCGCAAACCGGGCAGCGCCTTCGCAAGGCGCGCAACTTCCGGCAGCAGCGTCGGCCCGCCGTTCAGGTCGAGTTCAAGGTCGGCGTCAACGAGTCGCCGGAGGTCGGCGAGAAAATCGGCCCGGCCCAGACCGGCGCGCAGGGATGGCTCGTTCACACGGATGCCGCGGTAGAGCGGGTTCGCCGCGAAGCGCTTCAGGTTGCCGGCAAACGCGGCCTCGCCCGGCATCAGGTTGCCCACGAAGCCGACGATGAACGTGTGCTTCGCCGCAAGGTCGAGGATCCACTGGTTGTCCTCCACCAGCGGGCTGGCCTCGACGACCACGGTGCCCGTGACCGGCTGCGGCACCGGCTGCGCCAGATAATCCGCCGGCAGCGTGCGGCGGTAGAGCAGCGCATCCGCCGGGTTGGGCCAGGGCACGCCGCCCGGCCGCGTGGGGTCGTAGAAGTGCGTGTGCGTGTCGATGATGGTGAGCGGGACCGGCGGGTTCGCGGCCAGCGCAGGCGCGGCGGCCAGGGCGGCGGTGCTCTGGAGGAAAATCCGGCGGTTCATTTTCATGCGGTTCACGCGGACGCTCATTCCGGCGAAAGCCCGTTGCCGACCCACTGGTCGCGCCGGTGCTTGGCCATCTCGAAAAACTCGTCCATCGCCTTCGCATCGCCGGCTTCCAGCGCGCGCTGAAACTCCTGCAAGTCCTCGACGAACACGCCGAGCGCGCGGGCGAGGTGCTTGTGGTTGGCCAGCGCGATGTCCCGCCACATCTCCGGCGAGCCGCTGGCGATGCGTGTGGTGTCGCGGAAACCGGTGGCGCACAGGACGGACTGCTCCCTGGGGTGCGCTGGGCTGAGGACGTAGTTCGCCAGCTCGGCGGCCACGACGTGCGGCAGGTGGCTGGAGCGCGCCACGAGGCTGTCGTGGTGATCCGGCGTGAGCCGCAGCGTCCGGCCGCCCACCGCCGTCCAGAAATCCTCCATCAGCTTCACAAGCCTGAGCGGCGTTTTCGCGCCGGGCGTCACCACGCAGACGGCCTTCTCAAACAAGTCCGCGCGCGCCGCCACAGGGCCGGCCTTCTCCGCGCCCGCCATCGGGTGGCTGCCGATGAACTGCGCACCCGCCTGGGCGCAGAGCGGCTCCAGTTCCGCCACCACGGGGCCCTTCACGCTGCCCACGTCCGTCACGAGCGCGCCGGGCCTGAGCATCGGGGCGAAGCGCTCCACCAGCCCCCGCATCTGCGCGATGGGCGTGCAGAGCACCACGAGATCGGCGTCCCGCACCGCGGCGGAGAGGTCCGTCGTGGCGCGATCCACCACGCCAAGCCGTTCGCACTCGGCAATGCTGTTTTCGCGGCGCACGTAGCCCTCGACGTGGCCGGCGAGCTTGCGCTGCTTCAGCGCCAGCCCGAGCGACCCGCCCAACAGCCCCACACCGATGAGGGTGACCTTCGGGAAATGCACGGGCGGATGATGCGGGCGAAGGGACGAAGGTTAAAGTCAATTTCGCGCCCCTTCTCCGGCAAAAGCCCCCGCTGCGGATGGCATCAGGAAGCCAGCGAGCCCGTGCCTTTGAGGGTGTGCGCCAGCAGGAGGGCCAGCTTGTAGCCCAGCGCGACGGCCGCCACGAGAAGCATCCCTCCGGCGGTGCGCGACATGTTCAGCATGGCCTTGTCCGACAGGTGGCGGTGGCCCAGCGACACGGCGTAGCTGAGGAGCGTGAACCACAGCAGCCCTCCCGCCGCCACCCCGGCGATGCAGACGGATTTGCTCGTCCAGTTCGGGTCCACCCATTCGTGCGAGAGGAACGTGGCGGAGAGCGCCACCCAGAGCAGCAGCACGCCGGGGTTGCCCAGCACGCGCACAAACCCGGTCCAGAAGGCCGTGTGAGGATGGAGTTTCTCCTCGATGCGCTCGGCGCTGCGGGAGGAAACGGCCATCTGCTTTGCGAAAAGGTATTTGCACCCGAGGTAGCTCATCAGCGCGAAGCTCGCGAGCTGGAGTATTGCCACGGCGATGTTCGAGGTGAACAGCCCGGAGAAGCCGGCGAATCCCAGCCCGCAATAGACGGACTCCATCAGCACCGACCCGGCACCAATCAGGAAGCCCCAGAGAAACCCCCGCCCGCCGCCCTCATGAATGATGGTGACATTGATGGGGCCGACGGGAATGGAGACGAGGAAGCCGCTGATGAGGCCGGTGAAAAACGCTTCGAGCAGCGGGGAGTCGGACAGCATGGTCAGGCGACGGGCTTGGGCGGGGTCTGGTCTTCTTCCTCGTCATCGTCATCGTCATCTTCTTCGATGTCGTGCCGCATCTGGCGGGAGATTTTGGGGCGGATGAAGCCGTAGATCAGGTAGAGGGTGAACACCAGCGGCGCAACGACCGGCAGGATCTTCTCCCAGAGGACGAAGAAACAGGCCAGCACCAGGAGGATTGAAAGCATCTTGTGAAACGGCTTCGCCGCCCGCCAGTTCAGCTTCTTGAACGAGGGATACTTCACTTCGCTGACCATGAGATAGGAGAGGAACAGCAGCAGCACGGGCAGCACGTAGCGCCAGTTGCCCACGGCGAATTCCTTCTCGTCCCACCACATGAGGAACAGCGTCAGCGAAGCCACCATGCCCGCCGCCGCCGGGATGGGAACCCCGGTGAACTCGCCGCTGTTGTTGCTCTGCGTCTGCGGAAGAACGGCCATGCAGTTGAACCGCGCGAGCCGGAACGCACCGCACATGAGGTAGATCGCCGCGATGAGCCAGCCCAGCTCCGGAGAACCGAAGACATCCCGCAGCACGATGCGATGGACCAGAAACGCCGGCGCGACGCCGAACGACACGACATCCGCCAGCGAATCAAACTCACGGCCAAACGGGCTTTCCTTGCCGACCATCCGGGCCACGCGCCCGTCGAGCAAATCGAAGATGCAGGCCAGCAGGATGTAGAGCAGCGCCGCCCGGATGTTGGGATAGGGAGGTTCGAGCCTGGACTCGACGATTTTGGTGATGGCCAGGAACCCGCAGAACAGATTCCCCGCCGTCATCAGGTTGGGCAGGAAATAGATCCGGAGCTTCGCGTCGTCCGGGGAAGCGTGCGTCGCGGAAGTTGTCTGAGGTGCCTCCATGGTGGGATGTCTGCCGCCGGTCAGATCATTTGGTGCTGCACGGGCGGGATTTTAATCACGGGCCGCCGGTTGGAAAGCCAAACCTTTGCCAAGCGGGTGCATCCGAGAGGGCGCTTGACATAATTCGAAATCGAAACAATGTCGGCCCCGTCATTTAAATGAGCCTTTCGCCAGCCTCCAACAACGCGCCGGACGATTCCGCCGCCAAGCGGCCGTGGCACGCCGGCGTGACCCGCTACGAATGGCTCGTGCTCGCCATCGCCAGCGCGGGCTGGGTTTTCGACACGTTTGAGGGCCAGATCTTCAACATCACCCGGGGTCAGATGCTGGCCGAAATCCTCGGTGCGGGCGCAACCAGGGAGGCGATCAGCCGGTGGGGCGACATCTTCCTGGGCGTGTTCCTCGCGGGCGGGACGCTAGGCGGAATTTTCTTCGGCTGGCTGGGCGACCGCTGGGGACGCCGGCCGACGATGGTGGTCACCATCCTGATGTATTCCATCTTCTCCGGCCTGACCTACTTCGCAACGGACCTGTTCCAGGTCGGCGCGCTGCGGTTCCTCGTGGCGATGGGCGTCGGCGGCGAATGGGCCGTGGCCGCCGCGCTCGTGGCGGAAGTGTTCCCAAAAAATGCGCGCGCCCATGCCTCGGGCATCTTTCACGGCACGAGCATTCTCGGCACCTGGCTGGCCGCGATCGCCGGCATCGCGGTGGGCGGGCAGTGGCGTTATGCCTATCTGATCGGCGTGATCCCGGCGCTGTTGATTCTCTGGGTGCGGGCGAGCGTGAAGGAGCCGGAGTCGTGGCAGCAGGCGAAAGTGAAGGCCGCGTCCGGCGAGGGCGCAAGGCTCGGGAGCTTCCGCGACCTGCTGCTGCATCCGGTGTGGGCCAAACGCGCCATCCTCGGCGTGCTGCTGGCCACCGTCGGGCTGGGAAGCTTCTGGGGCGTGACCGTCGCGGGCCAGGATCTGGCGAAGGAGATTCTGCTCAAGTCAGGCGCGACTCCGGAGGCCGCCGTGGAGAAGGCCAAGTTCGCCTACGGCATCGTGCAGGCCGCGGGCGGGGGGCTTGGCATGCTGGCTTTTGGTCCCATCTGCGTCCGGCTCGGACGCAGGCGCACCTTCATCCTGATGCAGGCCGCCGCCCTCGTCATCGTGCCGGTGACGTGCTTCCTGCCGACGAGCTACAACATGCTTCTGTTCCTGCTGCCGGTTTACGGATTTTTCACGCTCAGCATTCACGCGGGGTTCGCGATTTATTTCCCGGAGCTTTTTCCGAACCATCTGCGCTCCACCGGCACGGGCCTCTGCTTCAACGGCGGGCGCATGCTCGCCGCGCTCATGCTCGTTTTCTCCGGCTGGCTCAAATCCCAGCCCGGCATGGCCCTGCCCATGGCCGTCTCGATCCTCAGCCTCGTCTTCCTCCTTGGCATCCTCGTCGTCATGTTCATGCCGGAGACCAAGGACCAGCCCCTGCCGGAGTGAAGCCCCGCCGCGTCAAGACCAAGCACCGTCTCGTCGCCCGTCTGGAAGGCGAGATACTCAAGCGCATCCGGGCGCGGACCGCCCTCTCGCGCGTGGAACTCGCGCGTGAACTCCACCTCGCGCCGTCCACCATCGGCATCTACGCGGACCGTCTGAGAAAGGAAGGCTTCCTCCTCGAAAGCACGAAGGCCGGGTCCGATTTTGGCCGCCCCCCGACATTGCTCACGCTCAACCCTCGTGCCGGCCAGTTCATCGGTGTGGACTTTGAGGCGCGCAACGTGAGGGCCACCGCCGTGGATTTTTCCCAGCAGCCGCTCAAGCAGGCCCACCGCACGATCAACCGCGGCGAAACCGCCGGGCGCGTGCTGGAAAGAATCGAGTCTGCCATCGCCGAGGTGCGCCGGGTGGATGACCTGCCCGTGCTCGGCATCGGCCTGGGCGTGCCCGGGACCATTGACCCCGCGCGCGGACTCGCGCTCGCCTACGATCTCATCCCCGGCTGGCTCAACGTTCCCATCGCCGCCCGGCTGCGCGAGCGCTTCGGCGTGCCCGTGCATCTGGAGAACAACATCCGCTCCATCGCGCTCGCGGAACAATGGTTCGGACTGGGACGTGGCGTGCGCAACTTCATCTGCCTCGGCATCCGCAGCGGCATTGGCGCCGGGGTCGTCGTCAACGGCCAGCTGCTGCACGGGCATCACCTTCAGGCGGGCGAAATCGGCCGGTGGGTCTGCGCCCCGCCGGAGGCGCAATCGCTGGAGCACACCGCCTCCATTTCCGCCCTGCTCAATTCGCTGCGCACCCCCGCGCAGCGCGCCGAACCGACCGTCGAACATCTCCTCCGCGCCTGTCAGTCTGGCGATGCTGGCGTCGTCAAACTCGTGACCCAGGCGGCACGCCTTCACGGCTGGGCCGCGCATCAGATGCACCGCCTGTTCGACCCGGAGAAGATCATTTTCGCCGGCCCTCTCACCGCGCTGGGCGACGCCTACCTCGCGACCATCAGGGAAACGCTGGCTGAACTCTCCGCCGACTCACTCCTGCCCGAACTCGTGAACTCCACGCTCGGCGACTACAACGGCGCACTCGGCGCCGCCGCGCTGGCGCTGCACCAATGGGAGCCCGTGCGCGAGCCTGACTGACATGTCCCTCCTCCCCGCCATCGTCATCCTTGCCTTCGCCGGCTTCATCCAGGGCCTGACCGGTTTCGGCTTCGGCCTGGTCTCCATGGCCCTCCTGCCGCTTGCGCTGCCCTTCAAGGAAGCCCTCGTCGTCGTCGCCGCGCTCAATGTCGCCGCCTGTGCGACCACCCTCTTTGCGACGCGCCGGCACTTCTCGTGGCGTCGCGGCGCAGGCGTCGCGCTCGGCTCGTGCGTCGGCGTGCCGATCGGCTTCTATGCCCTCGTTCACCTGGACTCGCAGCTGCTCCTCCACGCCCTTGGGGCCCTGATGTGCTTTTTCGCCGTCAGCGAACTCTTCCTTGCGCGCTACTTCCGCGTGAAATTCCCCGAGTGGGCCGGATTTCCTGTCGGCGTCGTGAGCGGCAGCCTCGGCGGCGCGTTCAACATCGGCGGGCCGCCCGTCATCGCCTACGCCTACTCCCAGCCGTGGGCGAAGGAGGAAATCGTCGCCACGCTGCAGCTCGTCTTCGGAGCCAGCGCGATCCTGCGCCTGGCGCTCGTCGGCCAGTCCGGCCTGCTGCACGCCGATCTCCTGCACCTTGCGCTGCTCGCGCTGCTGCCCATGCTCGCCGGCATCGTCCTGGGCGGGCATCTGCTCCAGCGGGTGCCGCGCGAGCCGTTGAAGTTTGCGGTCTTCGTTTTCCTCCTTACCATGGGGGCCAAATACCTGTTCATCACATAAACCAACCACTATGAAACTGTTCATCGACACCGCCGACGTGGCCCAGATCAAGGAAGCCTGGAGCTGGGGCATCATTGACGGCGTGACCACCAATCCCACCCACGTCATGAAAACCGGGCGCAAGCCCGAGGTCGTTTACCGCGAGATTCTGGACATCGTGAACGGCCCGGTCAGCCTGGAGACGATCGCCACCGACGCCCCGACCATTGTGAAGGAGGGCCGCAAGCTGGCGAAGCTCGGGAAGCAGGTCGTCGTGAAGGTGCCCGTCATCCGCGAAGGTCTGAAGGCGGTGAAGGAACTCTCCGCCGACGGCATCAAGACCAACGTCACGCTGAACTTCTCGCCGATCCAGGCGCTGCTCGCGGCCAAGTGCGGCGCGACCTACATCAGCCCGTTTGTCGGCCGGCTCGACGCCGTCGGGCACATCGGCATGGACCTCGTCCGGCAGACCCGCACCATCTACGACAACTACGGTTACGAGACGCAGATCCTCACCGCCGCCGTGCGCCATCCCGAGCACGTCCTCCAGGCCGCTCTCGCCGGCTCCGACGTCTGCACGATGTTCTTCGACACGCTCAAGATGCTCTACGATCACCCGCTCACCGACATCGGCCTGGACACCTTCCTGAAGGACTGGGCGAAGGTGACGGGCGAGGCCAGGTAACGCTGCGGGCCGCCTTCCTCCCGTCTTCAGAATGAAACTGCGCCTCGGATTCCTCGGCATCGGCTCGATGGGCCTCTCGCACGTGAACCAGTTTCACGTGAAGAACGCCGCGCGCTCGGAGTGCGCCGCCATCTGCTCGCGCAACGAGGCCAACATCGCCAGGGCCCTCGCCGTTGCTCCGAACGCAAAAGTCTTCCGCGACGAGCGCGAACTGATCCACTCCGACCTGGATGCCGTCGTCATCTCCACGCCCAATTCCACCCACGCCGCGCTTGCACTGGAGACGCTGGAAGCCGGCCGGCATCTCTTCCTTGAAAAACCCGTCGGCGTCACCACTGATGAATGCCGTGCGGTCCTTGCCGCCGCTGAAGCGAGCGACCGTGTCGTGCTCGTCGGCCACGAACTCCGCTACTCGCCCTTTTTCCAAAAGATGAAGGCGCTTGTGGACGCCGGCGAGATCGGCCGTCCGCGCATGGTCTGGACGCGCGAGTTTCGCGGGCCGTTCCAGCCCAAGTCAGGGCAGTGGATTCAGGACGCGCGCCTCTCCGGCGGCATGATGGTGGACAAGAACTGCCACCACTTCGACATCATGAACTGGTGGGTCGGCGCGCGCCCGCGTCGCGTTGCGGCCTTCGGTGGCAGCGCCGTGATGCACGTCGTGGATGCCGCGCACCAGGTCAACGACCACGCAACCGCCAGCTTCGAGTATGACAACGGCGTGCTCGGCACGTTGCAGGTCTGCCTCTTCGCGCGCGATTTCCCGGAGGAGGAACTCGAAATGGGCATCGTCGGCGACGCCGGCTCGCTCCAGACGCGCATCTCCGCCATCGAGATTCTCCAGTGGAAACGCGGCGCGCAGCAGAAGTCGCCCGTCGTCCACAAAGTTCATTCGCCCGCCGGCGAAGGCTGGGGCAACCACCTCGGCTTCGACGAAATCCACACCGCCTTCCTCGATGCCGTGATCGACGGCAAGCGCCCGCTCACGACCGTGGCCGACTGCGTGGAAGCCACGCGCATGTGCATCGCCGCCGAGGAGAGCATTCGGAGCGGCAGCATGATCCAACTGAAAACTGACATGAACCACGGACACACGGAGTGAGAATGCCCCGGCTTTCCTCCGTGTCTCCGCAGTGAAAACAAAATGAAAATCCATCCCCTCTACCTCAACGGCGAATTCGTCACGACGGACAAAAACATCCCCGTCCTCAACCCCGCCACCGGCCAGCCGTTCGCACGGATGTCCATTTGCACGCGCGAGGTCGTGGCGCAGGCCGTCGGCGCGGCGCACACGGCGTTCGCCTCATGGCGCAACGTCGTCGGCAGGACGCGCGGCGATTTTCTCCTGAAGATCGCCGCCGAGGTCGAGAAGCGGAAGGACGAGATCGCCCGTGCCATCACGGAGGAGAACGGCAAGCCGCTCGCGCAAAGCCAGGGCGAAGTCGGCATGACCGTCGATCACCTGCGCTGGTTCGCCGAGGAGGCGCGGCGCGGTTACGGGCGCACCATCCCGCCGCAGGCCGACGGCAAGCGCCACGTCGTCATCAAGACGCCCATCGGCGTTGTCGCCGCGATCAGCCCGTGGAACTTCCCGCTCGTGCTTGCGGTGCGGAAGATCGCGCCCGCGCTCGCCGCCGGCTGCACCGTCGTGCTCAAGCCCGCCAGCGCCACGCCGGTTTGCGCCGTGCTGTTCGCCGAATGCGTCCACACGGCGGGCCTGCCAAAAGGCGTGTTTCAGCTTGTCGCCGGCTCTGCGGCGGAGATCGCCGCCGAGTTTTTGGAAAACCCGCGCTGCCGCAAGATCACCTTCACCGGCTCGACCGAAGTGGGCCGCAAACTCATCACCGGCGCCGCCGCGCAGGTGAAGCCGCTTTCGCTCGAACTCGGCGGCCATTCGCCCGTGCTGGTGTTCGATGACGCCGACCTCGCCAAGGCCGTCGAGGGCACGATGATCGCCAAGTATCGCAACAGCGGCCAGTCGTGCATCGCGGCCAACCGCATCTACATCCAGCGCGGCATCGCGGAGAAATTCATCCCCGCGCTCGTGGAGCGGGTGAGGGCGCTCAAGGTCGGCCCCGGCTCCGAACCCGGCGTGGACATCGGCCCGCTCATCAACGCCGCCGCCGTGGACACCGCGTTGAAACACATCGCCGACGCGCAGGCCAGGGGCGCGAAGCTGCTCTGCGGCGGCAGACGCCGGGGCGCGGCCGGCGGTGCGTTCCTCGAGCCCACCGTGCTCACCGGCGTGCCCGGCGCATCGCTCGGCATGTGCGATGAGACCTTCGCGCCCGTCGCCTACGTGAACGTCTTCGACACCGAGGCCGAGGCCATCGGGAGCGCCAACGACACGGCCTACGGCCTCGCCGCCTACGTCTTCACCCGCGACCTCAACCGCGCCTTCCGCCTGATGGACTCGCTCGAAGCCGGAATGATCGGCATCAACGACGGCGTGCCCACGACGAGCAACGCGCCCTTCGGCGGCGTGAAGCAAAGCGGCTGGGGCCGCGAGCTCGGCACCGAAGGCATGGATGGCTTCCTCGAAACCAAGCACGCGTCGTTTGTGATCAACTGACCTGCGGATGCACCGCCTGCTCCATTTCATCGGCGCGCTCGGCGTGCTGACGGCCATTGCCGCGTCCGGCGCGACGGCGGGGCCGAAGTCGTTCGCCTACGTCCTGCAGGCGGACGCGTTCGCCAAGTCGAAAGCCGCCGCCGTCGGACGCCTCGCCGCCAGCGGACGTGACTGGATCGTGCTCGACGCCGTCTTCAGCAGTGGGGAGACATGGACGCGCGCCGACCTCGACGCCATCCGCCGGCCTTCTCCGGAACGCAAGGTCATCGCCTACATCTCCATCGGCGAGGCGGAGGACTACCGGCCTTACTGGCGCATGGAGTGGGGCACGAAGAAGAAGCTCACCGCCGCCGCCCCCGCGTGGCTCGGCGCGGAGAACCCGGCGTGGAAGGGAAACTACCGCGTGAAGTATTGGCATGCCGGGTGGCAGCACCTGATCCTCGCATCCGTGGAGGATGCAATGTCGCGCGGCTTCGACGGCGTGTATCTCGACATCGTGGACGGCTTCGAGGCGTTTGAGCAGGAGGGCGGGAAGTTCTTGGACAACCGTGTCAATCCCGAGACGGGGCAAAGCTACCGCCGCGACATGGTGGACTGGGTCAGGGCCGTCGCCACCCGCGCCCGCGCGAAGTCAGCCGGCGCACTCGTCATCCCGCAGAATGGTTCTCAACTGCTCGCCCACGCGGACTTTCTTCAGGCCATCAGCGCCATCGGCATCGAGGACCTGTTCACCGAGGACAACCAGCTCCAGCCGAAGTCGCACACGAGCGAGGTGCTGGGTCATTTGAAGGCGGTGCAGACGGCGCGGAAGCCGGTGCTCGTCATCGAGTATCCGAAATCGGACGCGCGCAAGGACGCCGTCCGCCGGCAGGCGGGGGACAATGGCTTCGCCTGGCTCATCACCGACCGGCCATTGAAAACGCTGGGCGAATCCGCCCGCTGACGACACGCATCCGAAGCAACCACTCCCGAATGAACCAAGGCAACCCTGAACCGAAACTCGGCCTGCTCATCATCGGCCGCAAACGCCCCGGCTTCGACCTCGAGTGGGCGAAGCAAATCGAATCCGAATCGCTCGACACGCTGAACGCCCTCGGCTTCGGTGCTGTGACGAAGGCGCGCGCGGTGGACGACGCCTCGTTGCAGGAGGCGCTCGCCCGGCTCCGCGCCGCCGGCGTGAACACGCTCGTCGTCGGCCAGCCCACCATCGGGGACGGCCGTCTCGCACCGACCCTCGGCCAGCTTTGGAACGATCCGGTCGTGCTCTGGGCCACGCCCGAGCGGCCCGGCGCGGAGAAGGTCACGGCCTGCGCGCTCGTCGGGCAGCACCTGTTCGCCTCGCTGCTGCGGCAGCTTCACCGGCCGTTCGAGATTGTTTACGGCCCGACGCATGACGCGAAGACCCGTGCCGCGCTTGCCGATGCCGCGCGGCTCGTCCATGCGGCGTGCGCCATCAAGCGCGCGAAGGTCGGCCTTGTCGGCTCGCACGTGCCGGGCTTTTCCAACATGCACGTCGAGCCATCGCGCCTCACCGCATCGCTCGGCGCGCAGCTCGTGCAGCTCGGCCTCCATGAGTTCATCGAACTCGTGAAGGCGATGGACGAGCCGCGCGTGAAGGCCGAGGTGGAGAAGATTCGCGCGCTCAGGCTCCCCGCCGAGGACGGCATCGGCGACACCGAGCTTGCCACCGACGCCCGCTATTCGCTCGCGATGGAGGAGCTGATGTCGGCGCAGGGACTCAACGCGCTGGCGGTGCGCTGCTGGCCGGAGCTGCCCGATGTCGTCGGCCAGTGGCCCTATCTCGCCATGGTGCGGCTTGCTTCCGGGCACAAGGCCGTCGCGCTCGAGGGCGATGCCGACGGCGCGCTCTGCTCGCTCTTTTCCGAACTGCTCGGCATGGGACCCTCGTTCATCACCGACTGGCTGGCGCACGACGAGCACACCATCACCGCGTGGCATCCCGGGATGGCACCGTTCCAACTCTGCCCCGCCATCGGCGCGCCGGGCGGCCCGCGCCTCTCGCGCCACTTCAACAACCGCAAGCCGCTCTGCGTGGACGCCGAGCTGCGCGCGGACATGGACGTGACGCTCTTTCGCCTCTGGTCGTGCGACGGGCAGTATCACCTCGCCGCCGTCGAGGCGCGCACGGAGCGGCTCCAGCCCGCGCTCGCCGGCAACTCCGCGTTGCTCCGCCTCGCCGGCCGCAGCGTGCCAAACTGGTTCGATGACCTCTGCCACGCCGGCATGCCGCACCACCTGTCCATCGCAGAAGGCAGGCACGCCGGGCGTCTGCGACGCTTCGCCCGCCTGGTCAACATTTCATTCCTCCCCTGAATTCCCCATGAACAAACTCACCAACGAAGTCCTCGCCCACGGCGCCGTCATCCGCGAACCCCTCGGGAGGGAAAAGGGCTACTGGGTCGGCTGCCCCGGCGCGTTCCACGACGAATCGGAACGCGCGTGGTATCTCACCTACCGCATCCGCCGCCCGCGTGGCGTGCGGCCGGACCGCGGCGGCGAGGTGCGCATCGCGCGCTCGACCGATCTCAAACGATGGGACGACGTGCTCACCATCACGAAGGACCAATACAACACGGCGTCCATCGAACGCAGCGCGCTGCATCGCGGTCGCGACGGCCTCTGGCGCTACTTCACCAGCTACGTGGACCCGGCGGACGGCCGCTGGTGCACCGCGGTCATGAAGGCGGCGAAGGTGGAGCAGCTCAACCCGGCGCAGCGCCAGGTCATTTTCACCGCCGCGCCCCTCGGACTCGAAGGCGTGAAGGATCCGTGGATTCTGGAGGAGAACGGCGTTTACCACCTCTTCCTCAGCATCGCCCTGCCCACGGCGCGCACGAGCACCGCGTCACACGGCACGCTCGACATCTTCAACACCGGCGAGTGCGTCTCCGCCACCGGCCTCGCCATCTCGCGCGACCTGGATCACTGGGAGTGGCAGGGCGTCGTGCTCAAGCCGGACGCCACCGGCTGGGACAAGTATTGCCGCCGCATCAACAGTGTCATTCCGGTAGGTGCCGACGTGAGGAGGCTCACTTCAAACGCGGAACTCGGAGCGCGGAATGCGGAACAAAGTCAGAGTCTCGTCACCTCGACTCCTACGAAATCGTATCTCGCCTTCTACGACGGCAGCGCGAGCGAAGCGGAGAACTACGAGGAGAAGTGCGCGCTGGCGGTTTCGACCGACCTGCGGAACTGGAAATCACTTTCACCGGACGGCCCCCGATTCACCAGTCCGCACACCTCGACCTCGCTGCGCTACCTCGACGCGAAGTTCGCCAACGGACAGTGGCACCTGTTCTACGAATTCGCGCGGCCCGACGGGGCGCATGACATGAGGGTGGTGAAAGTGTCCGCAGCAGCACTGGCATTTTGATTCCCTACGACAAAGCAACTGACTATCGTGTTCCGCATGAAATCCCTCGTTGCCCTGGCAGTTCTGACCATCTCGCTGATTGCAGGCTGCGTCAGCGGGCCGGCTGTTTCCAAGTCACGCGACGGCAATTTGGAACTCAACATTTCCGGGCCCGGCGACACGGGTGTCAAACAGGCTCGCATCTACGTGGACGATGTGTTCGTCGGGAATCCTTCGACGATGCTGCCCGTGCTCCACTTGCGGAAAGGCAAGCGGAGCGTCCGGGTTGAGCTTGAGGGGTTCAAGCCGTGGCAGCAGTCAGTTCACATCCTGGGTGAGCCAAATCATCAGGTGCTGAACGCGGTTCTTGAGAAGCAATGACTGCGGCTTCGAGCGATAGCACCATGCAATTGGAACTGTCCTACTTGCGAATCGCGGCTGACGCGCTCGGCCACGGCACGCCCGTTCAAGTCCGCGCGCTGGGCGACATGGCATCCCTTGCGCAGGATCTCGCGCAGGTCATGAGACAGGAAATCCTCGCCGCGCGGGCGGCGGGACGCGGCGGGACGTTCATCGTGCCGGTGGGGCCGGTGGACCAGTTTCCGATCCTCGCCCGGATGCTGAACGAGGAACGGCTGTCCCTGCGCGACGTGGTGTTCATCAACATGGACGAATACCTCACGGACGACGATGAGTGGGTGCCGGCATCGCATCCGTTGAGCTTCCGGGGCTACATGGAACGGGCGTTCTACGGGCTGCTCGATCCCGCGCTCGCGCCGCCGCCGGAGCACCGCGTCTTTCCCGACCCGCGCGACTGCGCGGCGGTGCAGCGGCTCATCGACTCGCGCGGCGGCGTGGACGTGACGTTTGGCGGCATCGGCATCAACGGGCACATCGCGTTCAACGAACCGCCCGAAGGAAACGCGGAATGCGGAACGCGGAACGCGGAAGGAAGTCAGGGACTCCTCACGTCGTCTCCTGCGGTGGAGGAATTCGCCGCGCTGCCCACGCGCGTGCTGTCGCTGTCGCGCGAAACGCGGACCATCAACTCCGTCACGGTCGGCGGCGGGATCGAGGTGGTGCCGCTGCGTTGCGTGACGGTGGGGATGAAGGAAATCCTGGCGTCGCGGAAGCTGCGGTTTTACTGCAACCGCCCGTGGCAGAGCGCGGTGGTGCGCCGCGTCCTGCACGGGCCGGTCACGCCCGCCTGCCCCGCCTCCCTGCTGCGGCTGCATCCCGACGCGATGCTGACGGTGGCGGATTACGTGGCGCAGCCGCCGGACATTCGGCTGCGGTAGGCTCAAGGCCGCCGAGGTTCGCTCATCGCATCCCGATTCGAGTCGTGGAGACGGAGAGCATCCCCTTCGTAGCCGCAGGCTTCAGCCTGCGGAGGAAACGGCGCGAGGAACGCGCAACCTGAAGGTTGCGATGGGACTGCCGGTAGGGTGAGACTCTGTCGAACCCCATTTCGAGCGAAGCGAGGCGAGTGAAACGAGCATCTCGCCGGACGGCAGGACAACGGGGATGCTCGCTACGCTCGCGCCTCCTGCGTCGGCAGATGGGGTTCGACAGAGTCTCACCCTACCGGGTTTGCGCGGGAAACGGCGGGAGGGACGCGCAACCTGAAGGTTGCAACTACGCAGGGTTGGGGCGGACGCCGGAGGGAAAACTGCGCGCTTTCTCCCTCACCCCGGCCCTCTCCCGCTGGGAGAGGGAGCCACTCAGTCCGCGTCTCAGCGAAGTAAAGCGCCCGGCTGCACGAGCAGGCGGCGAGCGCTTTCCCTCTCCCAGCGGGAGAGGGTTAGGGTGAGGGAGGACGCGGGGCTGATTCGAGACGGGTGGTGAAGCCGTGAAGGCTTGCCCGTAGCCGTAGGCTTCAGCCTGCGGAGGAAACGGCGCGAGCGCCGCGCAACTTGAAGGTTGCGACTACGCAGCGGTATGCGAGGCATGCAGCCGCAGTCTCGCGGACGAGTTAAAGGCGAGGGTTTAGCTAGCGTCGGCCTCAAGAAAACAAATCAGTCGTGGTAGCGGCTCAACTCCTCCAGCAAGTCGTGAGTGATCGGAAAACCCGACGCGGAACCGATGATTCCGTCAAGGTGGCAGTGCGGGCAGCGGGCTGTTTGCCCCTCGGAGTGAACTACGATGCGTCCATCAATTTCATCATACCACTCACGCACAGCAGAGGGTCCGAATGTGTTGAAGCAAAAGTAACAGCCGCACACCTCGCTCGCCAAAACCTCGGCGCGATTCTGCAACGTGTGCTGGAACGCTTGTGCGTGTCGTTGCTCCGCAGGATCGGGAGTGCTCATGGCTTGCGAATGCAGGCTTACAAGTGTTTAACCCGGAGTTGTCAGGATTCGGCTCTGTTTGCTTGGTTTCGGAACGCCACGCTCATCTAACAGCCCCGCTTGCTAGGCTGCCGCCGGAGTCGATCAACGCTCCTGAAACTCAAACTCCACCTTCCCTCGCTCGGCGAGCTTGAGGTGGGCGGGGAAGGGCTTGCCGGCCTTGCTGATGAACTGCGTGAGGAGGTCGGTCTTGCCGGTGGCGAGGAGCTTCTTCACCTGCTCGCGGTCCACGGGCTGTTGCAGCACCACCTTGCCGGTCTTGAAGGTGCATTTCTTCGCGTCGAGCTGGCTGCGCTCGCAAAGGTAGCTCTCCGGCCCCTCGAAGACGTTGCCCTTGCACTTGGGGCATTTGCCCAGCGGCTCCTGGCCGGTGAAGTCGAGCTTCACGGCGGGCGTGGCGTCGGCCTTCGCGCCCTTGGCCGGGAACTTTCGCACGCGCGGTGCGAACTCGAAGCTGACCTTCGCGCCGTCGAACTTCAGGAACGCCTCGAACTTGCGGCCCGTCTTCTTCGACACGAAGCCTTTCAGCAAATCCGTCTTGCCCTCCGCGAGCAGCTTCACGATTTGCGGCTTCTCGATGGGCTGCTGGAGGATGATGGCCCCGGTGCGGAAGTCGCACTTCCGGTCCGCGCCGGTCGCCCGCTCGCAGACGTAGTTCATCCCGTTCTCGAAGACGCGGCCTTCCTTGCACTTGGGGCACTGGCCGAGCGGCTCCTTGCCGGTGAAGTCCACGGGCGCGGCGTTCTCGTCGTCCTTGTTGTCGTTGCCGAAGTCGAACTTCGCCTCGCCCTCGGGCGAGAGTTTCATCACGGCGGCGAAGGGGAAGCCCTGCTTGCTGCGGAAACCCTGGAGCGGCCCGACCTGCTTCTCGCGCAGGAGCGTCTCGACCTCGTGCAGTTCGAAGGCGCGGCCGAGGATGGTCTTCCACATGTTCCAGTCGCACTTCTGGCACTGGAACTTCTTGTAGTTCTCGTGGATTTCGCCGCCGCACTTGGGGCAGGGGACGGTGAGCTTGCCGAAGTCGCCGGGGATGGTGTCGTGCTCGTAGGCCTTCGTCTGCCCGACGATGCGCTCGGTGAGGGCGCGGATCTCGGCCATGAACTGGTCTCGCGGGAGCTGGCCGCGCTGCATCTGACGGAGTTTGAACTCCCAGTCGCCGGTCAGCTCGGGCTTGGTCAGCTCCGGGATGCTGAGGCCGTTGAGCAGCGCCATGAGCGTGAAGGCCTTCGCGCTCGGCACCAGCTCGCGCTGGTTGCGGTGGAGGTATTGCTCGTAGAGCAGGCCTTCGATGATGGCGGCGCGGGTGGCGGGCGTGCCGAGGCCGCGCTCGCTCATGGCCTCGCGGAGTTCGTCGTCCTCGACGAGCTTGCCGGCGCTCTCCATCGCGCCGAGCAACGTGGCTTCCGTGAAGCGCGCCGGGGGCTTGGTCTGGCTGCCCTTCACGACAACGTCCGTGGTCTTCACGTGCTCGCCCTGCTCGACGGGCACGAGGCTGGGCGCGTCGTCATCCGTGGCGGCTTCCTTGCCATAAACTTCGAGCCAGCCGGCCTTCACGAGCACCTTGCCGGCGCTCTTGAAAGGCTCGCCCTCGACGCGCGTGATGCGCGTGGTCTCGAGGAACTCCGCCGCCGGGAAGAACACGGCGAGGAAGCGTTTCGTGACAAGGTCGTAGAGTTTCTGCTCCGGCTCGGACAGGCCTTTGGGCAGCACGCCGGTGGGGATGATGGCGAAGTGGTCGGAAATTTTTGCGTTGTTGAAGATGCGCTTGTTCGGGCGCACCCAGTCGCTCGTGAGAATCTTCTCGGCGGGAACGCTGTAGCCGGCGAGGTCGCGCAACGAGTCGAGCGTCTTCTTCACCGTGGGGATGTAATCCTCCGGCAGGGCGCGGGCGTCGGTGCGCGGGTAGGTGAGGACTTTGTGCTTCTCGTAGAGCGCCTGCGCGAGGCCGAGGGTGTTTTTGGCGCTGAAGCCAAAGCGGCCGTTCGCCTCACGCTGGAGCGTGGTGAGATCGTAAAGCCCGGGCGAGAGCTGCGTGCTGGGCTTGCTCTCCTCGGTGACGATGCCCGGCTTGCCGAGGCACTTCGTGGCGAGCGCGTCGGCCTCGGCCTTCGTCCAGAGACGCTCGGCTTTGATTTCGGCGTCGGCGTCCTTGGCGGGGTTCTTCTGATACTTCTCGTCGAACCAGCGGCCTTCGTATTGGCCGGCCTTCGCGTCGAACGTGCCGAGCACTTCCCAGTAGTC
The DNA here is from genome assembly GCA_041666725.1 of Limisphaerales bacterium. Lineage (GTDB taxonomy): Bacteria > Verrucomicrobiota > Verrucomicrobiia > Limisphaerales > SXTU01 > SXTU01. Next base: position 9,606 of record JBAYGL010000005.1, on the reverse strand, counting down.
GCGCGCGACGAACTTGCGGATCTTCGCCTCGCGCTCGACGAGGATGGCCAGCGTGGGCGTCTGCACGCGTCCGACCGTCGTGAGGTTGAAGCCGCCGGTCTTGTTGTTGAACGCGGTCATCGCCCGCGTGCCGTTGATGCCGATGAGCCAATCGGCCTCGGCGCGGCTCTCGGCGGCGTCGGCGAGCGGACGCATCGAGGCGTCCGTGCGGAGCTGCGCGAAGCCGTCGCGGATGGACCCGGCGGTCATGGACTGGAGCCAGAGCCGCTGGATGGGCTGCCTGGCCTTCGTGTATTCGGTGATGCGGCGGAAGATCAACTCGCCCTCGCGCCCGGCGTCGCAGGCGTTGATGAGCGTGTCCACGTCCTTCCGCTTGATGAGGCGCTGGAGGACTTTGAGGCGGTCGGCGGACTTCTCGATGGGGTTCAGCGCGAAGCGCGGCGGGATGTGCGGCAGATGGGTGAAGGTCCACTTGCCCTTCTTGATGTCGTGCTCCTCGGGCACGCCCAGTTCGAGGAGATGGCCGACCGCCGACGAGATGATCTGCGTGGCGCTCTCGTAGAATTCGCCGGACTTGTCTTTTTGGAAACCACCGAGCGCTTTGGCGATGTCGCCGGCGACGGACGGCTTCTCGGCAATGATGAGTGCTTTGCCCATGAGTAGCGCGCGCTTCTACACGAGCGGCGGGAGAAAAGGCAACAGGAGTTTTCCAGGGAGGTTTTCATTCCGGTGCTGCTTTTGCCCGAAACGCCTGCGAATTCAGGGCGGGATCAAATGGTCCCGGACAGCTTGGACGGGCGGCTTGGAAAGCCGGCGCAGACACGCCGCACGACAGGGAGCGACGAAATTGCTGCCAGCCTGCGGGACTTGACGCGCTTCCCTCCACCTCCGACGCTTCCCGCGACTTCCGTCAATGCATGAAAGCCTTGTTCCGATGCCTCGTCGCCTGCTTCGTTCTCACCTCTCCCGCTCATGCGCTCGAGCGCGTGAAGTTCAACAACCCGGGCCTGACCGTCGATCTCGGCGTCGGCCTGTGGGCCTGGCCTGTGCCGGCGGACGCACGCGGCGATGGCCGTTTTGACCTTTTTGTCGCCTGCCCCGACAAGCCGTTCAACGGCGTCTGGCTTTTTGCCAACCCAAACACCGACACGGCGAAGAATCCCTTTCTGATCTTCCCTCCTGCGCGCCGTGTCAGCCAGGCGGTTCCATACGTCACGCCTTCCTACGTTGACGGGCGGGTGCGCGTGCTCTCGCCCGCGACCGAGTATCCCGACTTCCTCACCGCCGGCTTGGCGAAGTCGCTCAAGCTCGGCCTGCCCGCGAACATCCACACCAACCTCGTCAACCCCAGGGCCACCAAAGGCCCGCGCATCCGCCACAACCAATGGCGCTACGCCGACTACGACGGCGATGGCGCGCTCGACCTCGTCGTGGGCGTCGAGGATTGGAGTGATTACGGCTGGGACGACGCGTGGGATCGCGCGGGCAAGTGGACCAACGGCCCGTTGCACGGCTTCGTGTATCTGCTGCGCAACCTCGGCTCCACCGCCGCGCCGCGTTACGACGCCCCGCGCAAGATCGAGGCCGGCGGCGCGCCGGTGGACACTTTCGGCTGCCCGTCGCCGAACTTCGTGGACTTCGACGGCGACGGCGACCTCGACCTGCTCTGCGGCGAGTTCCTCGACGGCTTCACTTACTTCGAGAACATCGGCACGCGCACGCAGCCGCGTTACGCGCCGGGCCGCCGGCTCAAGCTGCCGGACGGCCAGCCACTCACGATGGACTTGGAGATGATCGTCCCGGTCGCGTTCGACTGGAACAAGGACGGCCACCCGGACCTTATCGTGGGCGACGAGGATGGCCGCGTCGCGCTGTTGCTGAACACGGGCAGGCTCGCCGCCGACCGCACGCCGCAGTTTCTCGCGCCGCGCTACTTCCAGCAGGAGGCCGACGATCTCAAGTGCGGCGCGCTCGCCACGCCCGTGGGCATTGATTGGGACGGCGACGGCGACACGGACATCCTCTGCGGCAACACGGCGGGCTACGTCGAGTTCTTCGAGAACCTCAGCGGCCCCAGCGTCGAGCAGCCCAAATGGGCCGCGCCGCGCCGGCTCGAAGCCGGCGGCAAGGTCATCCGCTTCATGGCCGGCCCGAACGGCAGCATCCAAGGCCCCGCCGAGGCGAAGTGGGGCTACACCACCTTGAGCGTCGCGGACTGGGACGGCGACGGCCTGCCCGACCTCATCGTGAACTCGATTCTCGGCAAGGTCGTATGGTTCAAAAATGTCGGCACGCGCAAGGCCCCGAAGCTCGCCGCCGCGCAACCGGTCGAAGTCGAGTGGAACGGCCCGGCCCCGACGCTCACGTGGGGCTGGCTGCGTCCGCAAGGCAAGGAACTGCTCACGCAATGGCGCACCACCCCCTTCGCCGTGGACTGGAACCGAGACGGCCTCACCGATCTCGTGATGCTCGACACCGAGGGCTACCTCGCCTTCTTCGAGCGGGCAAAGCGCGACGGCGAGCTCGTGTTGCTCCCGCCCAAGCGCATTTTCTGCGACGAGAAAGACCAGCCGCTCCGCCTCAACGCCGGCACCGCCGGCAAGAGCGGTCGGCGCAAACTCTGCGTCGTGGACTGGGACGGCGACGGCAAGCTCGACCTGCTGCTCAACGGCGAGAACGCGAACTTCCTCCGCCAGGTGGACGCGCGTGACGGCAAGTTCCTCTTCAAGGACATGGGCAAGCTCGCCGACAAAAACGTCGCCAGCCACGACGTCAGCCCGACGGTCGTGGATTGGAATGGCGATGGCATCCCTGACCTGCTGGCGGGCGCGGAGGACGGGCACCTGTATTATCTGAAGAACTCCCGCAGTGTGCCCAAAGCCAGATGAGCGTAGGCGGCAACAGTTCGGTGTCCACCCTTCAGGGTGTCCCGCTTGTGGGCACGCTGAAGCGTGGACGCCGAACGGAGTGCGGCGGCTACTTTAACTCGATGCCCACCGGGCAATGGTCGCTGCCTAGCACGTCCGGCCGGATGAACGCGGACTTCAGCTTCGGTCGCAGCGTGGCGCTGATGAGGAAATAATCCAGCCGCCACCCAACGTTCCGCGAGCGAGCGCCGCCCATCGGGCTCCACCAGGTGTAATGCCCGCCGCCTTTTTCAAACTCGCGGAACGTGTCCACGAAGCCCGCGCCCACGAAGGCGTCGAAGCCCCCGCGTTCCTCCGGCGTGAAGCCGTGGTTCTTCACGTTGGCCTTCGGGTTCGCCAGGTCAATTTCCGTATGCGCCACGTTCAGATCACCGCACCAGATGACGGGCTTCGCCTTCTCCAGCTTCTTGAGGTAGGCGAGGAAATCCTTGTCCCACTGCTGGCGATACGGCAGGCGCGTCAGCTCGCGCTTGGAGTTCGGCACATAGACATTCACAAGGTGGAAGCCCGGATATTCGGCCGTGATGACGCGGCCCTCGCGGTCGTGCTCGACGATGTCGATGTGGTTGATGACCTTCAACGGTCGCTCCTTCGTGAAGATCGCCGTGCCGCTGTAGCCCTTCTTCTCGGCGGAATTCCAATACGTCGTGTAATCCGCCGGCCAGAGCTGCTCCACGTCATCGGGCGTGCACTTCGTCTCCTGCAGACAGAGCACGTCGGGATTTTCCCCGGCGAGGTAGTCGAGGAAGTTCTTCTTCAGCACGGCGCGCAGGCCGTTGACGTTCCAGGAAATCAGTTTCACGAGCGGCGACGCTAGCGGGCGGTTTCGCGCTTTGCAAACGCAGGCCGATGGGCGTCAATCCTCACGCGCCTCTCATGAAAGAACCGTTCCGGCCCAAGCTCGGCCTCGACAACTACGCCATCCGCGCCCTCGGCTGGAAGGCCGGCCGGGTCCTCGACTACGCCGCCACGCTCCGGCTCGACGCCGTGCTCTTCTCGGACTTCGATGTGTATGAGTCGCTGGCCGACGCGGATCTTCGCGACCTCAAGCGCCGCGCCGACGATCTCGGCATCACGCTCTACGCCGGGATGTTGAGCATCTGCCCGGCGTCGGTGATTTTTGACCCGCGCCGCGGCACGGCGGAGGAGCAACTTCGCCTATGCCTGCGAATCGCAAGGGCGCTTGGCTCGCCCGTCGCGCGCTGCGTGCTGGGAAAAGTGGATGACCGGCGCGGTCCCGGCGGCATCGCCGCACGCATTGCGGAGACGGTTGCGGTGCTCCGGCGCGTGCGCAGCGAGGCGCTCGACGCGGGCATCAAGATCGCCGTCGAGAACCACGCGGGGGACATGAACTCCACCGAACTGCTCGAACTCATTGACGCGGCGGGCCGCGACTTCGTGGGCGCGACGCTCGACACCGGCAACGCGCTCTGGGCCCTGGAGGAGCCGCAGGCCGCGCTCGAAACGCTCGGGCCCGTCACCGTCTGCACCGGCATCCGCGATTCGTATCTTTGGGAGACGCCCGAGGGCGTGACGCTGCAATGGGCTTCCGTGGGCGCTGGCCTTGTGGACTGGTCGGTGTTTTTCCGGCGCTTCGCCGAGCTGTGTCCACATGCGCCGGTGATTCTGGAAACGATCTCAGGCCGGCCGTTTTTCCTGCCGGTTCTCCGGGATTTTTTCTGGGACGCCTATCCGCATGCCACGCCGCAGACGCTGGCGGGGATGCTGCGTCTCGCCCGCGCCGGTGAGCCGCGCGAACCCTTTTCACCGCCGCCCGGCCGCGAGCGGCAGCTTGCGGAGCAGGACTTCCAAAAGGCGGAGCTGGAACGCAGCGTGGATTTCTGCCGGAAGCTGCTGCGGGACGGCGCAAAACTCGGCTTGTGACCATGTGGAAGATGCGCCAGCCTTCGCCCGTGCTGAAGCCCGGTCCGTCATGCAAACGGCTCAAGGCCGCCCGGTAGCGGGCCGCTTCGGCGACTGATTCATCCGCCCAGCAATGTCCGACGGCCCGCCCAGTTCCGCCCCGCTGCTTGATGTGCGCAACTGCACGATCCGTTTCGGCGGCCTCACGGCGGTCAACGCCCTGAACCTCCGGATCCAGCCGGAACAGCTCTTCGGCCTCATCGGTCCCAACGGCGCGGGCAAGACGACCGTGTTCAACCTCATCACCGGTGTTTACGAGCCGACCGAGGGGACGATTGCGTTCGGCGGCCACGACATCCACGGCCTGGCGCCCTACGAGATCACCGAGCACGGCATCGCGCGCACGTTTCAGAACATCCGCCTGTTCCCGTCGCTCTCGGTTTTCGACAATGTCCGGGTCGCCTTCCACCTGCACGTCGTCAGCGGCGTGGTTCACTCGCTCACCCGTGGTCCGATTTTCCGCAACGAGGAGAAGGACATTGCCGCGCAGGTCATGGACATGCTGGAGATCTTCAAGCTCGGCCGGTTCGCCGACGTGCCGGCCAAAAGCCTGCCCTACGGCGACCAGCGGCGGCTGGAAATCGTCCGCGCCCTGGCCACGCGGCCGAAGCTCCTGCTGCTCGACGAGCCCGCGGCCGGCATGAACCCGACGGAGAAGGTCGAGCTGATGCAGCTCATCCGCTTCATCAAGGACAAGTATCGCCTCGCGGTCCTGCTCGTGGAGCACGACATGCAGGTGGTGATGGGAATCTGCGAGCGCATCGCCGTGCTCGACTACGGCGTGAAGATCGCGGAAGGAACGCCGGTGGAAGTGAGGAAGAACCCGAAGGTGATCGAGGCCTACCTGGGCGAGGAGGTTGTGAAATGAACAGCGAAGACGCCAGGACGCGAAGCAGGAAACCGATCGCGGCGGAGCTTTGCCTTTCATCCTTCGCGCCTTCGCGCCTTCGCTGTTGATCCCATGCTCGAAGTCAAAAATCTTTCCGTCAGCTACGGTGCCATCGCCGCGCTCCACGGCGTCTCCCTGTCCGTGAAGCAGGGGGACATCGTCACGCTCATCGGTGGCAACGGCGCGGGAAAGACGACGACCTTGCGCGCCATCTCCGGCTTGCAGACTGCGGCATCCGGCGAAGTGATCTACGAAGGCCGCAACATCACCAAGTTGCCCGCGCATGAAATCGTGAAGCTCGGCCTCGCCCATGTGCCCGAGGGTCGCATGGTCTTCGCCAACCTCACCGTGCTGGAGAACCTCCAGATGGGCGCGTATCTCCGCAGCGACAAGGCGGGCATCGCGACAGACATGGATTACGTGTTCAACGTCTTCCCGCGCCTGAAGGAGCGGGAGAGGCAGGTCTCCGGGACGCTCTCCGGCGGTGAGCAGCAGATGCTGGCCATCGGGCGCGCGCTGATGAGCAAGCCCAGGTTCCTCATGCTCGATGAACCGTCCCTCGGCATCGCGCCGCTGCTGGTGAAGACCATTTTCGAGAAGATCGTGGAGATCAACCGCCAGCAGGGCATCACGGTCCTGCTCGTCGAGCAGAACGCGAACCTCGCCCTGGAAGTCTCGCGCTTCGGCTACGTGCTGGAGACGGGCCGCGTCATCCTGCAGGACGAGTCGGCGAAGCTGCGCACGAACCCGCAGGTGAAGAGCGCCTATCTGGGCGGTTGAAGCCGGGGCGGGGCCTCGCTCCTCCGCTCCGGTGAAAAACGTATGGCGTCGGCTGGGGGCTTTGGCTTAATCGCCGCGTGTCAAAGAAGAACAAGCGCAAACACGTCCCGTCCGCGCCGGCGGCGAAGCCAGCCGTCGCCGCTTCCCCCGCCGTTCCCGCCACTGTGCCGGCAGCCGCCCGGGGCGGAGTTCCGTGGCACTGGCTGGCGGTGGCGGTGCTTGGTGGCGGCATCCTCGGCTGGGTGCTGGCCAACGGCGGCTTTGGCTCCAAGACTTCCACCAGCGGCCCGGCCGCCCGTGCGGACAAGCCCGGACCCGCGCTGTTGTCCGCGTTGAGCAATGCACCGGTGATCGCGCCGCCGGTTCCGGTGTTGTCGCCCGCGCAGTCGAACGCCATTTACCAGATGACCAACCGCACGGCGGCGGCATCCGGCACCAGCACCGCGCCCCCGCCGCTGCTCACGGCGCAGACGCCGGCTTCCGCCGCTCCGTCCGCTCCGCCGCCGGGCGAGACGCTTTACAACGGCATCCTGCTGCCAGCAGTCTGGCCGCCGAAGGATGAATTCAAACTCGGCGAGCCGATGCTGGTGCCCTGCCTGAGCAACCCGCCTCCGGTCATTGACATCACGGGCGGGCGGCAGTTGTTCGTGGACGACTTCCTCATCGAGAGCAACACGCTCGGGCGCACCTGGCACAGCGCGACGCTTTACTCGAACAACCCGGTGCTCAAGCCGGAGAAGGAATGGGAGAAAGCCGGCGGCCCGATGGCCATGCCGTTCAGCGACGGCGTCTGGCTTGACCCGATGAACTGGATCACGCCGCCCGCCTTCCGTCCGTCCGAGGTTCAGGACGTGTTCAGCCTGTTGGAGCGGTTGAAGCCGGGCACCAATCTCCTCGGCGCGTTCATCGGCGAGAGCCTGTCCGCCGAGGCGAGGGCAAAGCTCAACGATTTCAAGGGCACGGCCCAGCCGGCCCTCGAGGCGATGCAGAAGCTGCTGGCCGCCGAACTGAACCGCCTCATCGCCGGGCCGCTGCTGCACGAGGTGAAACGCTTCGGGAGCGTGAAGCTGTCGGATCGCTCCGTCGCGTTGCTCGCGCAGAACCCGCAGGGCGAGAAGCTCCGGCGGTTGAACCGCTGGCTGCTCGAGGACGCCTTCCCGCGTGAACTGTTCAGGATGCAGCCGGTCTTCGCCGCCTACTACATGGCCGGTTACGGGCGCGGCACCGCGCTGGCCGTCTCGACCAACGGCCTCGACTGGGAGAAGCCCGACCTGGGCGTCGTCCCCGGCAGCAACCTCGTGCAGACCGATCCGCGCGATGCCGCGACCGTGTGGCTGGACCAGAGCGATCCCGACCCGAAGCGCCGTTACAAAATGTGGCGCTCGCACGAGGAGGGGAAGCAGTTCGGCCTGTCGCTGCATTTCTCGGACGACGGCATTCACTGGGGGCCCCGTGTGTTGCGCACCGGCCCGGCGGGTGATCGCAGCACGGTGTTTTGGAATCCGTTCCGCAGGGAGTGGGTTTACAGCCTGCGCCACGGGTCGGCGGGACAGCGCGTGCGCCGTTACTGGGAGGTGAAGGACCTCCTCGCCGGGCCGCAGTGGAAGGACATCACCGAGCCGACCCTGTGGGTGGGCGCGGACCGGCTTGATCCGTTGCGCGACGACCTCAAGGTCCTGCCCCAGCTCTACAACCTCGACGCCGTCGCCTACGAGAGCCTGATGGTCGGCCTCTTCACGGTCTGGCGCGGGGACAACAACATTCCCGCCGGCCGGCCCAAGCCGAATTCCGTCTGGCTCGGTTTCAGCCGCGACGGTTTCCACTGGGACCGGCCCGACCGCCGGCCGTTCCTCGATGTGTCCGAAAGGAAAGGCGACTGGAACTGGGGCAACGTGCAGTCTGTCGCGGGCGGCTTCCAGGTCGTGGGCCGGAATCTCTGGTTCTACTTCAGCGGCCGGGCGGGTGCGCCGGACAAGCGCGACGCGGGCGGCGCGATGGGCCTGGCGTTCCTGCGGCGCGACGGTTTTGCCTCGATGGACGCGGGACCGGAGGGCGGCGTGTTGACAACCCGGCCCCTGAAGTTCAACGCCAGCTACATGTTCCTGAACATGAAGACCAACGCGCCCGACGGCGAAATCCGCGTTGAGATCCTGCACCAGGACGGACGCCCCATCACCGTGACGAAGAACGACGCGAAGAAGGAATCGTTCCAGGCGTTCTCCCGCGATAACGCCGTTCCGGCGAGCGCCGATCAAACGCTGATGGGCGTGAGCTGGCAGAACGGAATCCAGAACCTCGCGCAGGCGGGGCTTTTCGGGCGGACTGTGCGGCTGCGCTTCCATGTGAAGAACGCGAGCCTCTACTCCTTCTGGGTCGGGCCGGGGCAGCTGGGCCGCAGCATGGGGCCGGTGGCCGCCGGTGGTCCGCATTTCGCCGGGCCGGCGGATACGATCGGCAACAAATCCTACGGCGCGTTTCCCGCCGTGCCGCGTGTTGCGTTGCCGCCGCAGGTGATTCCGGCGGGCGCGCCGGCTCCCGCCAAATCGCCGGCCAAAAAATAGGCATGAGCCCGGAGGCCGGGAAGACGCGGACATCGCGCACTGCGTGAAATGACGAACCCGCTTCCCGCGCCGCCGCGCCCGTGCTAAGACGCGCCTGTGCGCAGCTATCAAAACTTCATCGGCGGCGAGTGGGTGCCCGCCCAGTCCGGCCAGACCTTTACCAACCTCAATCCCGCAGACACCCGCGAGTCCGTCGCACAGTATCCGCAGGGCGGACGCGCGGACGCCGTCGCGGCTGTAGCGGCGGCAAAGGTGGCTTTCCCCGGCTGGGCGGCCACGACTTCCGTCGCGCGCGGGCGCGTGTTGAGCAAGGCGTCGCAGCTCATCGAGGCGCGCAAGCCCGAGCTGGCCGAGTTGCTCACGCGCGAAGAGGGCAAGACGCTCGCCGAGGCCACCGGCGAGGTGCAGCGCACGGCGGACATCTTCCGATTTTTCGGCGGCCTCAGCTATCTGCTCGGCGGACAAACCCTCCCGCACGATCTGCCGAGCCAGTTGCTCTACACACGCCGCGAGCCGCTCGGTGTCG